>NZ_JAFMOZ010000121.1:0-95702 GCF_019049615.1 Rahnella sp. BCC 1045
GTTTAGGACTATTTTTCGTTTCTATATTTAATACTTAAATAATCCTAGACTACTCCATAAAGCTGACATGGCTATACATTAATCGATAAATCTATAGAGAGTTTTGACGCATTTAAAATGCATGAATGAATATTTTTGGCAGCTCACCTTTGACTGATACTCATTTGCGCAGGGGGCTTTCATTTAAAAATGAAAACGAAAGCCAGACGGGGTGATATGACATCGGTTTTGTCATACCAATATAACGCTGTTTCATGCTGCTGTCTTTGTCTCCAAACAGGAACCCGACGATGGGTTTTTCCTGGCTTTATTATTAAGACGATCTGTGAACGATAATTCCGCCAGAGCATGAAATTCGCTTAACTATTTTCATGATTATTTTTGAGCTTTTTTTTCACCTATAGCTGAAATGATTAAGAGGAAAATTCGGGGATTTACACTCAGAATAATCTCACCCAGACAGCGTGTTTTTCGTCCCAAAAACGCAAAATAATGCAAATTCACCCGCATTTATTTGTAAGGATTCCGCAAATTTTCCTAAGAAGTGACCGATTTTTGTAATGTTAATGTCGCTGTTGTAATCAAATTGCCATCCCTCAGACCATTTTTGGTTATCAGATTTTTCCCTTATGTTAGAAAAATAACATCATGATTTTTAAGATTAATCCATACATGTCATGAATGTCTCTAATAGGAATATTCGCCCCTCATCAATGTATTTCAAACGGATTGGGTACTTTAGGACGGCTTTTTCTGTGTCAGGAACATTGCAATAATACCCCTGTAAATCAGATGGGATGTGGGTTCCGGAAACTGTGCGAAGGCTGCACCAGGATGTTTCCGGCAAGGAAAATGACAGGAGTGTCAGATGAAGAATTCAGTCAGAAAAGTCGCAGGAAACTTAAGCGTTTTAACTGTATGCCTGGCTCTGCCATTTGTAACCCATGCGGATGTTACAAAAGGTGGGACGGAATGGGCCTCAGCACCTTCCCTGAGAGGGATGGAGTCTGTGGATCTGAAAACGGCCATCCTACAGGCATTTTCCCGCAGCCCGTCGGTCACACAGCAGGCGTACCAGATGGGGATCGGCCAGGCGCAGATCCGAGAAGCGCAAAGCGCGTGGTACCCGCAGGTAGGGCTGAACGCCAATACCGGTAGCTCAACACAGCAGGATTTCTCTAACAGCCTGAACAACGCGGCCGCCTATGGCATGACGTTGTCACAGTTGATTTATGACTTTGGCAAAACCAATGCCAGCGTGAATCAGCAGAAATCCTCTGAGGAAAGCTACCGCTACAAATTGCTGGCAACCATGTCCGACGTCGCAGAGCAAACGGCCACGGCGTATCTGGACGTGTTGAAATATCAGGAACTGACGCAGGCGGTAGAAGAGAATATCCGCGCGCTGGAAGACGTCAGAAGAATGTCCTCTTTACGTGCTGACGCCGGGTTAACCACCCGTTCTGACGTATTGCAGGCGCAGTCGCGTATTTCAGGCATGCGCTCGACGCTGAAACAATATCAGGCGAGTTTATCCGCTGCGAAAGCACAATTGACCGCGCTCACCGGCGTTGACGCGAAGTCCTATAAGCCTTTTGCCGCCAATAAATTCAGTGCGCCGGTGATGCCAAACAATATTGATTATTCCAAAATTCCGACGGTGCTTTATGCACAGGCACAAAAAGAATCCGCTTCTTATGAAGTGAGTAAAGCGAAATCTGATTATCTGCCGACGCTGAGTTTGCAGGCAAACCGTACGCGTTATGAAACCCAGAATAATCCGTACTGGAATAATCAGATTCAGTTACACGTCAGCGCGCCGCTTTATCAGGGAGGCGCGGTATCTGCGCGTGTAAGCCAGGCCGAAGGGCGGAAAAATATCGCCGGAACGGTAGTAGACCAGGCCAAGCTCGATATTCTGCAAAAAGCGTCAGTGGCTTATGCCAATTGGGCAGGAGCCGAAGGGCAGGCGCAGGCCAGCGCCGAACAATTGCAGGATTCTGTCCGCTCGCGTGATGTGTACAAAAGCGAATATAAGCTTAACCAGCGCACGTTAAATGATTTGCTGAGCGTCGAACAGGATGTATTCCAGGCGAAGTTTTCACAAATCAGTGCGAAATATGACAGCGGTTATTCGCTGGTAAATTATGCCACCGCCGTCAATGATTTATTACCGCAGTTGGGTATTAATCAGGGCGCGAAGCAATCTTTACCGGACTTGAAATGATTTGTTATTAAATGTTTGTCAATAAACGTTTTGTTATTTAAAAGCCAGTGGCTCGCATAAGCATTGGACTAACACCTATCAGGCATAATAAGGATAAAGGAAAATATCATGAGCAGAGTCATGGATATTATCTCTCGTAAAACATCATTGAAAAATGAGTTTACTGCACAAGGGAATGCAGCTGTCGCAATGAATGAATCCGGCATTGTCGTTATTCATGGCTCGGCAAAAGCTGTTGCCAGCTATGAACGTAACGGGAATGACCTGATTATTCACATGAAGGACGGCTCCGTTATTCGTTGCGTAGGATATTTCGAGAATATCGGACAGGACGACGAGAATAAACTGGTCTTTCAGGATGAAAACCAGGGGCTGACGGAAGTCAGTTTCCCGGATGCCGCTGTGGCTCATGATACGCCTGCCTTCGCTCTTCACGCGGTTGAAACGCCGCTGGCGGGTATTGAACCGCTGCTGCTGAGCAGCACTGAAGTCACGGTCGAATGGCCGTATTTGCTCGCGGGCGTGCTCGGCGCAGGTGCCGCTGGCGCATTGCTGGGGCACGGCGGCGGCACGGATGAAAAAACCAAAGTCATTGATAACACCAAAGATGTTGAAGTGGCGCAGCCAACGTTCCTCGTCACCGATACGCAGGGCGACAAGCAGGGTATTCTTGCCGATCGGGACATCACCGACGACACGCGCCCGACCTTTACCGGTACCGGTTATCCGGGCGCGGATATCTCGATTGTGGACAGCAGCGGCAACATCATTGCTACCGCGGTGGTCGGCGCAAACGGTCAGTGGACCGCCCGGCTGGCGGCGCAGTCCGCCGGTACGCACACTTACATTGTGGTGCAGGAAAGCAACGGTTCCACCACCACGGCGGGCACCATCACGCTGAATGTCGTGACGACCACGGCAGCCCTGACCATTGACACCATCGCCGGTGACAACGTGCTGAATGCCGCAGAAGCGGCGGCAAATGTGACGATTTCAGGCAAAAGTGACAACCTGGCTGCGGGCACCACGGTTACCGTGACCCTGAATGGCACGAGCTGGCAAACCACCGTGGGCGCAGACGGCTCATGGTCAGTCAGTGTTCCACACGCCAATATAAGCGCGCTGGCGGATGGCGTGCATTCCGTGCAGGTCAGCGGCGTGGATCCCGCAGGCAACACTATCACTTCAAACTCCACCCTGAATGTTGATACTCAGCCTCCTTCGCTGACCATCGGCACACTGGCGGGCGATAACATTCTTAATGCGGCCGAAGCGGGCGCAGATGTTGTGCTGAGCGGTACTTCAACGGCGGAAGCGGGTCAGGTCGTGACGATCTCCCTGAATGGCCAGACGTACACCGCCATTGTCGGCGCAGACGGCCGCTGGTCAGTTAACCTGCCTGCGGCACAGGCGGGCGCGCTTCAGGACGGTAATGTTTCCGTCAGCGCGTCGGTCAGCGATGCGGCCGGTAACAGCACGACTGCGACGCAAGATTTGCGGGTTGATACCACGGTTCCGGTGATCACCATCAACACCATTGCCGGGGATAATATCCTCAACAGCGCTGAACAGACTCAGGCGCAAATCGTCAGCGGCACCAGCACCGGCGCAGAAGCGGGCGACACGGTCACGCTGGTCGTCAATGGTCAGACTTACACTACCACCGTCGCGGCCGATGGCTCCTGGAGCGTCGGTTTACCGTCGTCTGTTTTCAGCTCCGTCGCCGATGGCAGTTACCCGATCAGCGTCAGCATTACCGATAAAGCGGGCAACACCGGCTCGCAGAACACCGCAGTGCTGGTGTCTTCAGAAGTCCCGGAACTGGCGATCAACACCGTTGCGCTTGACGATGTGATCAACGCTATCGGAAAAAGCGAAGCACTGGTCATCACCGGTACCAGCAACAGCGCCGACGGCACGCCGGTCAGCCTGACGCTCAACGGCGTGACTTATTCCGGCACCATTAACGGCGGAAACTGGTCCGTTACCGTGCCTGCTTCCGATGTCTCGAAACTCGGCGAAGCAAACTACACGCTTACCGCCACCAGCACGGACGCCGAAGGTAACACCGGCAACACGACCCACAACGTCCTCGTGGATTCCGCGCTTCCGGTTGTCACTATCGCGGTGACCGCTGGCGATGACATCATTAATGCCACCGAAATTGAAGCCGCACAGATTGTCAGCGGTAAAGTCTCGAATGCCGCAGCCGGTGATGTTGTTACTGTCACCGTGGGCGGAAATTCTTACACCACTACGGTTCAGGATGACCTGAGCTGGAGCGTCAGCGTGCCTTCCGCAGACCTGAAAGGGTTCGGCGACGGCGATCTGACCATCAATGCATCCGTGACCAATCAGCACGGCAACACCGGCACGAATGACCGTGAAATCAACATCGACGCCGGTCTGCCGGGTCTGCGTATTGATACGGTGGCGGGCGACGATATCGTCAACAGCATCGAAATTCAGCAGAACCAGATCGTCAGCGGCACCAGCACCGATATCGCGGCAGGCAGCAGCGTGACCGTCACGGTTAACGGCATTGATTATCAGGCGACCGTGGGCGCAAACGGCGCATGGTCGGCGGCTGTTCCGGCGGCAGATGTGGCGAACTGGCCTGCGGGCGCGTTGAATATCAGCGTGACCGGATCGGATGCATCGGGTAACAGCGTAACGATTTCTAATAACGTGACCGTGGATCTGAGCAGCGTGGCGATTTCCGTCGATACCATTGCGGCAGATAACATCATTAATGCAGCGGAAAAAGCGGCAGATCTCACCCTGACCGGCACCACGCAGAACGTGGAAGCGGGGCAGAATGTCACCGTAAACTTTGCCGGTGGCAGTTATTCCACTACCGTACAGGCCGATGGTAGCTGGAGCGTGACCGTTCCTGCCGCCGATCTCCGCACCCTGAAAGAGGGCGACACCACCGTCAGCGTCAGCGTGACCAATGTCGCGGGCAACAGTGCCAGTGCCGCGCAGGATGCAACGGTCGATACTCTCGCGCCGACGATCACAATGAACACCATCGCCGGTGACAACGTGCTGAACAGCGCGGAAGCGGGCGCGGACGTTGTGCTGAGCGGGACGTCTACGGCAGAAGCCGGTCGGACCGTGACCCTCACGCTGAACGGCCAGACCTACACCGCGACCGTTGCAGCGGACGGCACCTGGAGCACCTCCGTTCCCGCAGCGGATGCGGCAGCAATGGCGGACGGCACCTATTCTGTGAGCGCAACGGTTACTGACATAGCCGGTAACGGCGCCAGCGCGAATGGTTCTTTGCTGGTGGATGTGACTGCGCCAACGCTGACCATTAACACGATTTCCGGCGATGACATTATTAACGCGCAGGAGCTTCAGCAGAACCTGATGATCTCCGGCAGCAGCACCGGTGTGCCTGCGGGCGGGCTGGTGACGGTTGAAATCAACGGCGTTTCTTACACCGCAGTCGTGGACGCCAGCGGCAACTGGAGCACCGGCATTCCGGCGTCTGCGGTCAGTGCGATTACCGACGGCAGCTACACCGTCACCGCCACCGTGAAAGACGCGGCGGGCAACGACGGCGCGGCGTCTCACGCGGTTACCGTGGACACCGTTTCTCCGGTGCTGACGATTAACACCGTGGCGGCAGACGACGTCATTAACGCCGTGGAAAAAGGCGAAGCGCTGACCGTCAGCGGCACCAGCGACGGCGCGGACGGCACAACGGTTACCCTGAACTTCAACGGCCAGAATTACACCGCAACCGTCACGAACGGCGCATGGACGCTGGACGTTCCGGCGGCCGACATCGCAAAACTGGGCGAAGCGGATTACACCCTGGCCGCCAGCAGCACCGACGCGGCGGGCAACACCGGTAACACCACGCACGTTGTGCAGGTGGACAGCTCATTACCGACCGTGAGCATCAATCCGGTGGCGACCGACAACATCGTTAATGCCACCGAAATCAGCGCCGATCAGCTGGTCAGCGGCACCGTCACCAACGCGGCGGCGGGCGATACCGTCACTGTTACGCTGGGCGGTAAAACCTATACGGCTGAAGTACAAAATGACCTGAGCTGGAGTGTCAGCGTGCCTTCCGCTGACCTGAAAGGTTTCGGCGACGGCGATCTGACCGTCAATGCCTCCGTGACCAATCAGCACGGCAACACCGCCTCCAACGACCGTGAAATCAACATCGACGCCGGTCTGCCGGGCCTGCGCATCGATACGGTGGCGGGCGACGATATCGTCAACAGTATTGAGATCCAGCAGAACCAGATCATCAGCGGCACCAGCTCCGATATCGCGGCAGGCAGCAGCGTGACCGTGACCATCAACGGCGTGGATTATCAGGCGACCGTGGGCGCGAACGGCGCGTGGTCGGCAGCGGTTCCGGCGGCGGATGTGGCGAACTGGCCTGCGGGCGCGTTGAATATCAGCGTGACCGGCTCTGATACGTCCGGTAATACCGTCACCATTTCCAGCAACGTGACCGTGGATCTGAGCAGCGTGGCGATTTCGGTCGATACCATTGCGGCAGACGACATCATTAACGCCGCCGAAAAAGCGGCAGACCTGACCCTGAGCGGCACCACGCAAAACGTGGAAGCAGGTCAGACCGTGACCGTTAACTTTGCGGGCCATAACTATACGGCTCAGGTGCAGGCTGACGGCAACTGGAGCATCAAAGTTCCGGCGGGCGATATGACTGGCCTGAAAGACGGCGATGTGACGGCGACGGCCAGCGTCACCAACGTGGCGGGCAACAGCGCGAGCGCGGCGAATACGGCGGAAGTCGATGCGTCTGCGCCAGCGCTGACCCTCAACGTGATCGCCGGTGACAACGTGCTGAACAGCGCGGAAGCGGGCGCGGACGTTGTGCTGAGCGGGACGTCAACCGCAGAAGCCGGTCGGACCGTGACCCTCACGCTGAACGGCCAGACCTACACCGCGACCGTTGCGGCGGACGGCACCTGGAGCACCTCCGTTCCGGCAGCGGATGCGACGGCACTGGCGGACGGCACTTATTCTGTTAGCGCAACGGTTACTGACATAGCAGGCAACGGCGCCAGCGCGAATGGTTCTTTGCTGGTGGATGTGACTGCGCCAACGCTGACCATTAACACGATTTCCGGCGACGACATTATTAACGCGCAGGAGCTTCAGCAGAACCTGATAATCTCCGGCAGCAGCACCGGTGTGCCTGCGGGCGGGTTGGTCACGGTTGAAATCAACGGCGTTTCTTACACCGCAGTCGTGGATGCCAGCGGCAACTGGAGCACCGGCGTTCCGGCTTCGGCGGTCAGCGCAATGACCGATGGAAGTTACACTGTCACGGCGACCGTGAAAGATTCCGCGGGCAATGATGGCTCTGCAACGCATGCGGTTACCGTCGATACCGTTTCTCCGGTGCTGACGATTAACACCGTGGCGGCAGACGACGTCATTAACGCCACCGAAAAAGGCGAAGCGCTGACCGTCAGCGGCACCAGCGACGGCGCGGACGGCACAACGGTTACCCTGAACTTCAACGGCCAGAACTACACCGCAACCGTCACGAACGGCGCGTGGACGCTGGACGTTCCGGCGGCAGACGTGGCAAAACTCGGCGAAGCGGATTACACCCTGACCGCCAGCAGCACCGACGCGGCGGGCAACACCGGCAGCGCGACGCACGACATTCTGGTGGACAGCTCATTACCGACCGTGAGCATCAATCCGGTAGCGACCGATAACATCATCAACGCGACCGAAATCAGCGCCGATCAGACCATCAGCGGCACCGTCACCAATGCGGCATCCGGTGACGTTGTCACCATTACGCTCGGCGGTAAAGCCTATACGGCTGAAGTACAAAGTGACCTGAGCTGGAGCGTCAGCGTGCCTTCCGCAGACCTGAAAGGCTTCGGCGACGGCGACCTGAATATCACCGCCACCGTAACCAACCAGAATGGCAATACCGGCACCGTGGATCGCGAAATCGTGATCGACGCCGGTCTGCCGGGCCTGCGCATCGATACGGTGGCGGGCGACGATATCGTCAACAGCATCGAGATCCAGCAGAACCAGATCGTCAGCGGCACCAGCACCGACATCGCGGCGGGCAGCAGCGTGACGGTGACCGTTGACGGCATCGATTATCAGGCGACCGTGGGCGCAAACGGCGCATGGTCGGCGGCTGTTCCGGCGGCAGATGTGGCGAACTGGCCTGCGGGCGCGTTGAATATCAGCGTGACCGGATCGGACGCGTCCGGTAATACCGTCACCATTTCCAGCAACGTGACCGTGGATCTGAGCAGCGTGGCGATTTCCGTCGATACCATTGCGGCAGATAACATCATTAATGCCGCCGAAAAAGCGGCAGACCTGACCCTGACCGGCACCACGCAGAACGTGGAAGCAGGCCAGACCGTGACCGTGAATTTCGCAGGCCACAACTATACCGCACAGGTGCAGGCAGATGGCAGCTGGAGCGTCACCGTTCCGGCGGGCGACATGACTGGCCTGAAAGACGGCGATGTGACGGCAACGGCCACCGTGACTAACGTGGCAGGCAACAGCGCGAGTGCGGCGAATACGGCGGAAGTCGATGCGTCTGCGCCAGCGCTGACCATCAACGTGATCGCCGGTGACAACGTGCTGAACAGCGCGGAAGCGGGCGCGGACGTTGTGCTGAGCGGGACGTCTACGGCAGAAGCCGGTCGGACCGTGACCCTCACGCTGAACGGCCAGACCTACACCGCGACCGTTGCGGCGGACGGCACCTGGAGCACCTCCGTTCCGGCAGCGGATGCGGCAGCAATGGCGGACGGCACCTATTCTGTGAGCGCAACGGTTACTGACATAGCCGGTAACGGCGCCAGCGCGAATGGTTCTTTGCTGGTGGATGTGACCGCGCCAACGCTGACCATTAACACGATTTCCGGCGACGACATTATTAACGCGCAGGAGCTTCAGCAGAACCTGATGATCTCCGGCAGCAGCACCGGTGTGCCTGCGGGCGGGCTGGTGACGGTTGAAATCAACGGCGTTTCTTACACCGCAGTCGTGGATGCCAGCGGCAACTGGAGCACCGGCGTTCCGGCTTCGGCGGTCAGCGCAATGACCGATGGAAGTTACACTGTCACGGCGACCGTGAAAGATTCCGCGGGCAATGATGGCTCTGCAACGCATGCGGTTACCGTCGATACCGTTTCTCCGGTGCTGACGATTAACACCGTGGCGGCAGACGACGTCATTAACGCCACCGAAAAAGGCGAAGCGCTGACCGTCAGCGGCACCAGCGACGGCGCGGACGGCACAACGGTTACCCTGAACTTCAACGGCCAGAATTACACCGCAACCGTCACGAACGGCGCATGGACGCTGGACGTTCCGGCGGCAGACGTGGCAAAACTCGGCGAAGCGGATTACACCCTGACCGCCAGCAGCACCGATGCGGCGGGCAACACCGGCAGCGCGACGCACGACATTCTGGTAGACAGCTCATTACCGACCGTGAGCATCAATCCGGTGGCGACCGATAACATCATCAACGCGACCGAAATCAACGCCGATCAGCTGATCAGCGGCAAGGTCACCAATGCGGCATCCGGTGATGTTGTCACCATTACGCTCGGCGGTAAAACCTATACGGCTGAAGTACAAAGTGACCTGAGCTGGAGTGTCAGCGTGCCATCCGCAGACCTGAAAGGTTTCGGCGACGGCGATCTGACCATCAATGCCTCCGTGACCAATCAGCACGGCAACACCGCCTCCAACGACCGTGAAATCAACATCGACGCCGGTCTGCCGGGCCTGCGCATCGATACGGTGGCGGGCGACGATATCGTCAACAGTATTGAGATTCAGCAGAACCAGATCATCAGCGGCACCAGCTCCGATATCGCGGCAGGCAGCAGCGTGACCGTCACGGTTAACGGCGTGGATTATCAGGCGACCGTGGGCGCGAACGGCGCATGGTCTGCGGCCGTTCCGGCGGCGGATGTGGCGAACTGGCCTGCGGGCGCGTTGAATATCAGCGTGACCGGCTCTGATACGTCCGGTAATACCGTCACCATTTCCAGCAACGTGACCGTGGATCTGAGCAGCGTGGCGATTTCGGTCGATACCATCGCAGCCGACGACATTATTAACGCCGCCGAAAAAGCGGCAGACCTGACCCTGACCGGCACCACGCAGAACGTGGAAGCGGGGCAGAATGTCACCGTAAACTTTGCGGGTCACAACTATACCGCACAGGTGCAGGCAGACGGCAGCTGGAGCGTCACCGTTCCGGCGGGCGATATGACTGGCCTGAAAGACGGCGATGTGACGGCAACCGCCAGTGTCACTAACGTGGCGGGCAACAGCGCGAGTGCGGCGAATACGGCGGAAGTCGATGCGTCTGCGCCGGTCGTGACGATCAACAGCATCAGCGCGGGCGATGTGCTGAGCGCGGTTAATGCCGGTACGGATGTTGTGCTGAGCGGCACATCAACGGCGCAGGCGGGTCAGACGGTGACCATCGTGATGGGCACTGAAACCTTCACCGCGATCGTTGCGGCGGACGGCACCTGGACCACCAGCGTCGCGAATAGCGTATTCTCCGGTCTGAACGACGGTGCTTACACCATGACTGCCAGCGTTACCGATATTGCAGGTAACCCGGCGACGGCGACTGGCACCGCGCAGGTTGATCAGACAGCGCCTGTCGTCACTGTCAACGTGGTGGCGGGCGACAACGTCATTAACAGCACCGAGCACGGACAGGCGCAGGTCATCAGCGGCACCGTGACCGGCGTGGACATCGGCACTGTCGTGACCGTGACCATTAATGGTGTGGATTATTCCGCTATCAGCGATGCCAGCGGTAAGTGGAGCATCGGCGTTCCGGCTGACGTGGTCAGCGGGCTGGCGGATGGCAGCTACACTGTTGCCGCCTCTGTTACCGATCTGGCCGGAAATACCGGTTCTGCAAGCCAGAATGTTGTGGTCAATACCACTGCGCCTGTCTTTGTTATCAATGACATGGCGGGCGGCGATAATGTGCTGAATGCCACCGAAGCCCTGACCACACTGACCGTTACCGGTACGGTGACCGGGCTTGCGGACGGCGCGCAGGTGATTGTGACGCTGAACGGCCTGAACTATACGGGAACCGTGAACGGCGGCGTGTGGAGTGCCGATATTCCGGCCAGTGCGCTGGCGAATCTGGGGCAGGCGCTTTATCAGGTCAGCGTCAGCGGCACCGACGTGAATGGCAACACCGGTTCTGTTTCGAAAGGGCTGCAAACGGCTTCTGATAATCCTTCCGTCACCATCAATACGGTAGCGGGCGATGACGTGATTAATGCGACCGAAGTGACGCAGGATCAGGTGATCAGCGGTTCCGTCACGCATGCAGAAGCAGGCCGGACTGTCACCGTGACCGTCGGCGGGAAAACCTATACGGCGCAAGTGCAGAGCGATTTCACCTGGAGCATTACCGTTCCTGCAGCCGATCTCGCCGCGATGGGCGACGGCAGCCTGAACATTTCCGCCAGCGTCACTAACGTCAGCGGTAATGAAGGTTCCGGCGATCGCAATATCGCTATCGATGCAGCGCTTCCGGGCCTGCGTATCGGCACGATTGCGGGCGACGATATCGTCAACAGCATCGAAATCCAGCAAAACCAGATCATCAGCGGTACCAGCAACGGTCTGGCGGCGGGCAGCAGCGTCACCGTCACCGTCAATGGCGTTGACTATCAGGCAACGGTTGGTGCAGGCGGTAACTGGTCAGCGGCAGTCCCTGCGGCTGACGTGGCTAAATGGCCTGCCGGTGAACTGACAGTGTCTGTCAGCGGAACCAGTGCAGCGGGCAACAGCGTCACCATCAGCAATGACATCACCGTTGATCTCAGCAGCGTCAGCATTGCTATCGATACGGTTTCCACTGACAACATGCTGAATGCGGCAGAGAAAGCGGCGGATCTGACCCTGAGCGGCACCTCGCAAAACGTGGAAGCCGGGCAGAATGTGACGGTGATTTTTGCCGGTCATAGCTACACCGCGCAGGTTCAGACTGACGGCTCCTGGAGCCTGACAGTTCCGGCTGCGGACATGAAAAATCTGAAAGACGGCGACACGTCCGTGAGCGTCAGCGTGACCAACACGGCGGGTAACAGCGCCAGCGCTGCGCAGGATGTGACAGTCGATACCCTCGCGCCGACGATCACGATGAACACCATTGCCGGTGACAACGTGCTGAATCTGGCGGAAGCGAGCGCCGACGTCATTATCAGCGGCACCACCACGGCGGAACCGGGCCAGATTGTGACCGTGGCCGGGTATACCTCGGTTGTGGCGGCGGACGGCACCTGGAGCGTGACGATCCCGGCGGCTGACGCGGGCATTCTCACTGACGGCACGTTCACCATCACCGCGTCCGTCAGCGACCTGGCGGGCAACCGCGTCACGGTTGAGCATGATTTGCTGGTGGATATCACGCCGCCAACGCTGACCATTAACACGATTTCCGGCGATGACGTGATCAACGCGCAGGAACTTCAGCAGAACCTGATGATCTCCGGCAGCAGCACCGGCGTTCCGGCGGGTGGCCTGGTGACCATTGAAATCGACGGCAAAACCTACACGGCGGCCGTGGATGCTCAGGGCAACTGGAGCACCGGCATTCCGGCGTCTGCGGTCAGCGCAATGACCGACGGAAGTTACACTGTCACGGCTACCGTGAAAGATGCGGCGGGCAATGACGGCTCTGCAACGCATGCGGTTACCGTCGATACCGTTTCTCCGGTTCTGACGATTAACCCCGTCGCCGCGGATGACGTGATCAACGCTACCGAAAAAGGCGAAGCGCTGACCGTCAGCGGCACCAGCGACGGCGCAGACGGCACAACGGTTACCCTGAACTTCAACGGCCAGAACTACACCGCAACCGTCACGAACGGCGCATGGACGCTGGACGTTCCGGCGGCAGACGTGGCAAAACTCGGCGAAGCGGATTACACCCTGACCGCCAGCAGCACCGACGCGGCGGGCAACACCGGTAACACCACGCACGTTGTGCTGGTCGACAGTTCACTGCCAACCGTGAGCATCAGCGCATTCGCCACTGATAACATCGTTAACGCGACGGAAATCAATTCGGATCAGCTGCTGAGCGGCACCGTCACCAACGCGGCGGCGGGCGATACCGTCACTGTTACGCTGGGCGGTAAAACCTATACCGCTGAAGTGCAAAGTGACCTGAGCTGGAGTGTCAGCGTGCCTTCGGCTGATCTGAAAGGCTTCGGCGACGGCGACCTGACAATCAGCGCCAGCGTGACCAATCAGCACGGCAACACCAACAGCAGCGATCGTGAGATCAGCATCGACGCCGGTCTGCCGGGTCTGCGCATCGATACGGTGGCGGGCGACGATATCGTCAACAGCATCGAAATTCAGCAGAACCAGATCATCAGCGGCACCAGCACCGACATCGCGGCGGGCAGCAGCGTGACGGTGACCGTTAACGGCATCGATTATCACGCTACGGTTGGCGCGAACGGCGCATGGTCTGCGGCCATTCCGGCAGCGGATGTAGCGAACTGGCCAGCGGGCGCGCTGAATATCACCGTGGCCGGATCGGATGCATCGGGTAACAGCGTCACCATTTCTAATAACGTGACCGTGGATCTGAGCAGCGTGGCGATTTCGGTCGATACCATCGCAGCCGACGACATCATTAATGCAGCGGAAAAAGCGGCGGATCTCACCCTGACCGGCACCACGCAAAACGTGGAAGCAGGTCAGACCGTGACCGTTAACTTTGCGGGCCATAACTATACGGCTCAGGTGCAGGCTGACGGCAGCTGGAGCGTCAAAGTTCCGGCGGGCGATATGACTGGCCTGAAAGACGGCGACGTTACAGCAACTGCCAGCGTCACCAACGTGGCGGGCAACAGCGCGAGCGCGGCGAATACCGCCGAAGTGGACGCGTCTGCACCGGCTATCACCATCAACACCATCGCCGGTGACAACGTGCTCAACAGCGCGGAAGCGGGCGCGGACGTGGTGCTGAGCGGCACCTCGACGGCAGAAGCCGATCAGGTTGTAACGATTACGCTTAACGGCCAGAACTACACCGCGACCGTTGCGGCGGACGGCACCTGGAGCACGTCTGTTCCGGCGGCAGACGCCTCGGCGCTGACCGACGGCACGTACTCTGTCACGGCTACGGTGAAAGACGTCGCGGGCAACAGCTCGTCTGTCAGCGGTTCCATTCTGGTGGATATCACCGCGCCGGTCGTCAGCGTGAATACCGTGGCGGGCGACGATGTGCTGAACGCGGCTGAACACTCGCAGGCACAGGTCATTACCGGCGGCAGCACCGGCACCCAGCCGGGTAACGTTGTCACGCTGGTCATTGGCGGGATCACCTACACCACGGTGGTGGATGCCAGCGGCAACTGGAGTGCCGGCGTTCCGGCAAGTGTGATTAAGGGGCTGGCTTCCGGCGAGAACACGATTACTGTCAGCATCACCGACAGTGCGGGAAACACCGGCAGCAGCGATCACCTGATCACCGTGAATGCCAGTGCGGTCAGCCTGAGCATCGATACGATTGCGCAGGACGACATCATCAATGCGGCGGAAAAAGGCACCAGCCTGACAATTTCCGGCGGCAGTGACATGCTGACGACAGGCACCGAAGTGACCGTGGTGCTGAACGGAAAAAGTTATACCGCAGATGTCGGTGCGAACGGCGCATGGACGCTGAACGTTCCGGCGGGTGATGTGGCGGCGATGGCAGACGGTAATTATACCGTGACCGCAAGTGCCAGTGATACGGCGGGCAATACGGCCAGCACCACGCACAATGTGGCGGTCGATGCCACCGCGCCTGCGCTGCTGATTAACCCGGTCACCGCCGATGGCATGCTGAATGCCGCCGAACTGGGTCAGCCGCTGACACTCAGTGGCACGTCTACCGCGCAGGCGGGTCGGACGGTCAGCGTGACACTCAACAATGAAACCTACACCACGACCGTGAATGCCAACGGCACCTGGTCGGTGAATGTTCCGGCAGACGACGTGGCTGCACTGACCGACGGCACGCTGACCGTTACTGCCAGCACCACCGACGTGGCGGGCAATCCGGCATCCGCCAGCACGTCTGTGATTGTCGATACGGTTGCGCCAACGCTGACCATCAACACCATCGCCGGTGATGACATCATCAACACCACCGAGCAACTGGCGGGTCAGACCATCAGCGGCACCACCTCGGCGGAAGCGGGACAGATTGTTACCGTGACCTTCAACAACCGCGAATACCACGCCATCGTCACTTCCACCGGTACCTGGAGCGTGAACGTTCCTGCGGCTGACTTTAACGGTGCGGCAGACGGCAGTTACACCGTCACCGCCTCCGTGAAAGATGTGGCGGGCAATCCGGCGGCGACTGATTCGTCAGTCAGCCTTAGCGGAGCGGTGCCTGAAGTCACTATCAATACCTTCGCGCAGGACGATGTGGTTAACGCCGCAGAGCACGGCACGTCCCTGGCCGTTACCGGAACCTCGACGGCTCCGGCCGGTTCAACTGTGACGGTGACCCTGAACGGTCAGAGCTATACCGCGCAGGTTCAGAATGACCAGAGCTGGACGCTGAACCTGAGCGCCAATGCCGTGAACGCGCTGGCGGATGGCGAGAATTACACCATCACAGCGTCAGTGACTAACAGCATCGGCAATACCGGTACGGCGACGCACGAAATTGCAGTCGATACCTCGGCACCGTCAATGACCATTACCATTGATTCGGTCAGCGATGACACCGGCCGCAGCAACAGTGATTTCGTGACCAGCGATACCACGATTACGCTCAAAGGCTCGCTTTCTGCGGCACTGGGCAACGACGAGTCTGCGCAAATCAGCCTGGATGGCGGGTTGACCTGGGTCACATTGACCGTGACCGGAACCACCTGGAACTATGCGCAGGGAAGCGCGCTGACAGACGGCAGCTACAGCTACACCGTGCGGGTGATTGACGCCGCCGGTAATGTCGGGTCTTCCGCGTCGCAGACGGTCGTGATTGACACCGTGGCACCGGACGCCAGCCAGTCCATCAGTATCGATGCGATTTCGCAGGATACCGGGCTGAGCAGCACCGACTTTATTACCAGCGACACCACGCTCAACCTGCGCGGCACGCTTGGCGCTGCGCTGGGTGCGGATGAATACGCGCAAATCAGTCTCGACGGTGGCAACACCTGGGCTGACGTGAGCATCAGCGGCCTGACCTGGACGTACATCGACGGCCGCACGCTGACCGACGGTGATTACAACTACCAGTTGCGTGTGATCGATCTGGCTGGCAACGTCGGAGCGACGGCAAGTCAGGTGGTTACCGTGGATACCACGGCACCGGACAGCAGCAAAACCATCACTATTGATGCGATCAGCACCGATACCGGCCTGAGCAGCAGTGACTTTGTCACCAGCGACACCTCGCTGACCGTCACCGGTACGCTGGGCAAAACGCTGGCCGCCGATGAAGTGGTGCAGGTCAGCGTTGACGGCGGTGTGACGTGGTTGAATGCGACCACGATCGGCACCGGTTGGACATTTGCCGATGGCCGCACGCTGACCGACGGGGATTACACCTATAACGTCCGCGTGGTGGATACCGCCGGGAACGTCGGCAATGTGACCTCGAAAGTGGTCACCGTCGATACCGTTGCGCCGGACAGCAGCAAAACCGTGACCATCGACAGCGTCAGCACCGATACCGGCATTTCTGCCAGCGATTTTGTGACCAGCGATACCTCGCTGACCGTCACCGGATCTATCGGCGCGGCGCTGGGCGCAGGCGAAGTGGTGCAGATCAGCGTCGATAACGGCGCGACCTGGACGACCGTCTCGCTTTCCGGCAGCACCTGGACGTACACCGACGGCCGCACGCTGACCGACGGCCAGACGCTGTATCAGGTTCGCGTGGTGGATCAGGCCGGAAACGTCGGTCAGACCGCGCAGCAGGTGGTGACCATTGACACCACGGCTCCGACGCAAATCATCACCATTGGTGCGATCAGCAACGATACCGGTGATTACGCGAACGACTTCATCACCAGTGATAACACGCTGACCATGTCGGGCACACTGAACGCCGCGCTGGCGACCGACGAAAGGGCTCAAATCAGCCTCAATGGCGGTCTGACCTGGACTGACGTGGTGGTGAACGGGCAGTCATGGAGCTATGACGCAACCGGCACCGTACTGGCCGACGGCAACTACAACGTGCAGGTTCGGGTTATCGATCAGGCCGGTAACACCGGCACGGTCAGCAGCCAGACGGTGGTGATTGACACGGTGAACCCGGAAGCGGTAGCGAGCATCGTTCAGTATTCCGATGACGAAGGTGACCGTAAAGGATCGTTCGGTTCCGGCACTTATACGGATGAAACCGCACCGACGCTCAGCGGTACGCTGAGCAAGGCGCTGGCCGACGGCGAAGTGCTGAAGATCTACCGTAACGGCGTGTTTGTGGGCGTCGCGACGGTGGTCGGACTGGCCTGGACCTTCTCCGATTCCGCGCTGGCGGACGGCACTTACGTGTACGTCGCGAAAGCGCAGGATCTGGCGGGGAATACCACGCCATCGGGCGATTTCACCCTGACGGTGGATACCTCGATTCCGACCACGATTGCCACCGTCACGCCAGAGTCCACGCAGGATACGACGCCGATCATCAGCGGTACGTTGTCCGAAGCGCTGGGCGAAGGAATGTATGTTCAGGTGGTGGTGAATGGCGTGACCTACACGTCCGAAACCGGCGGCGCCGTGGTGGTCGATCCGCTGAACAACACCTGGTATCTGCAGGTTCCGGGTGCGCTGGGGCTGGCAAGTTATAACGTCACGGCACAGGTGCGCAGCAGTGCGGGCAACGGGAACGATGCAGGTATCGAAACCAGCGCCATCATTGTTTATGCCGAAACCGCCGTGGACACCAGCTGGGCGACAACCGCGGGTTCGACGTCCACCAACGCCATGGCGTTCAGCCTGAACAGCAGCGGTTTGTGGAACATTGTCACCGGGATCTCGGATTACACCAGTTCCGGCCTGAACAGCTATTCCGGCACCACGTTAACCAACACCCGCGGCAACATCGTGGTGAGTTACACGCTGGCGGATACCGACCGTAACGGCACGTCCGATATTTATGCGACGGAAACCAACTACGGCGGCAGCATTCAGGGTAAATGGACCGCGAACGCAGACGGCACGTACACCTACGGCCAGCAGGCGATCGGCACCACCATCTGGTACGGCGGCGTGATTGCCTATGACAAAACCGGCGACGGTTGGGTGGATCTGGCGTACGGCGATGCCGGGGGTGACTCACGCAGTTATCTGGTGAACAACAATGGCGTTCTGACCGCTGATGGTACCAACGGCGCGGCGGGTCTGGCGGGTGTGACGTACCGTGAAATCTCCGGGGTGGATATCAACAACGACGGTACGGTCGATATCGTTCAGCACACCAACCGTAATGGCGCGTATGCCCTGACGGTAGTGAGCAACAACGGCACCGGCTCGCTGACGGAAACGCAGAGCATCGCTAACGTGTTTATCCCGAATGCCGCCAACTCGACCACCGCAGTGTCGATGACCTGGGCAGATTTCAATGGCGACGGTCTGATGGACTTGTACATTTCAACAGGTCTGAACACCAGCGGCGGATACAACTACGGCGGCATGATCTACTACAACAACGGGACGGGCGGCTTAACTGCCACGCCAACCGCAGTAGAAACGGCAACCAACAACGCAGCATCTGGCGGTTATCTTTCAGCCGCCGTGGACTGGGACGGTGACGGTGACATGGACATCATTAAGTTCAGTACCTATTCCACCAGCCAGATCGCGACGTTGTACATGAACGACGGTACCGGAAAAGGCTGGAGCAGCAGCCAGCTGGCGTCCGCGCTGGTGAACGTGACCGGGATTGCGACCCTCGACTACGACTGGAACGGGACGCAGGATCTGCTGGTCTCGCAGGCCAACGGCAAAGTGGTGTACATCGCCAACAACAACACCATTGCCGACGGCACGGCCATCCACCTGCGCATTCTCGACGGTGAAGGGATGAACGTGTTCTACGGCAACACCGTGCAGCTGTACAACTCAGCCGGCCAGCTGGTGGCGTCGCAGATCATCAACGCCCAGTCGGGTATCGGGATTAACGATGCGTCGGCGCTGGTGAATTTCTACGGGCTGGATCCGAATGAAACCTATTCGGCGGTGCTGGTGCGTAACATCAACGGTGTGTCGTCCAATGAAACCTGGAATGACCTGACCGCGGGCGACGGCACCACCAGCTACTCGTTAACGGCGGATGCAGCGACCGGCGGTACCAGCGGCACGATCACCGGTACCGGCTACAACGATACGTTTATCGCGGAAAACGGCACCTATGTTTACGATGGCTCCGGCGGCTGGAACACCTCGTCAGACCATGCAACATGGAGTGCCACCGGCGGCGAGGACATCGTCGATTTCCGCAATGCCACCAGCGGGATCACCGTGGATCTGAGCAGCAGTAACGCCCAGAACACCGGGTTCAACACGTCTACCTTCAAGAATATCGAAGGGATCGCCGGGTCGAACTATGACGATACGATCACCGGCAGCGCGGGCGATAACGTGTTCGAAGGCCGTGGCGGCAACGACACTTTCAACCTGGGCAACGGCGGGCACGACACGCTGCTGTACAAGCTGATTAACAGTGCCGATGCCACCGGCGGTAACGGTTCTGACACCATCAACGGCTTTACGGTCGGGACATGGGAAGGCACGGCGAACTCAGACCGTCTGGATCTGAGCGAGCTGTTGCAGTCGGGCGGTTACACCGGCACCGGTTCAGCAAGCTACGTCAACGGCGTGGCGACGCTGAACGCCTCGGCGGGCAATATCACCGATTACCTGTCGGTGACGACCGAAGGCAACAACACCGTCATCAGGATTGATATGGATGGCAGCGGTTCAGCACAGTCGATGACCACCATCGCGACGCTGACCAACGTCCATACCGATCTGGCGACGTTGCTGGCGAACCATCAGCTGATTGTTGGCTAATCAGTAGCGGAAAGCGGAGCAGGGGAAACCCTCTGCTCCGCGAACCCGGATGGCCTGTTTATGCTCCGGAATGAGCGTGAAGAAAGACGATTTAGGGAAGAATGATGATGAAAAAAGACACCATGTTAGAGAAAGGTTACACCGCGTGGCTCAGCGCCATGCTTGATATCGCGAAACACTACCGGCTGGATTACTCAGAAGAACACGTGAAAGCCACCGTTGCCTGGGAGATGGGCGCACCGGCAGACGTGATTCTTGATGAGATGGCGAAAAAACTGGGGCTGGGTCGCGTAACGCGTGATTTCCACCCGAACGATCTCGATCCGATGAGCGTGCCGTTCATCCTGACGCTCGATAACGGGCGGCTGGGCGTGGTGACACATCTGGACGCCAGCGGCCAGTGTGCGGTGCAATTCACCGAAGATCAGGGGCTTGAAACCACCCTGACATCAGAACAGCTGGCGGAACGCGCGAAAAGCATCACGCTTCTGCGTCCGCTGCACAGCATTCCCGATGCGCGCGTTGATAACTACATCAGGCCGTACAAGAAAAACTGGTTCTGGGATCTGGCGCTCAAAGACTGGCGTCGTTACAGCGACATCATGCTGGCCTCAATGATTGCCAACGTGCTGGCGCTGGCAGGCATGTTGTTTTCCATGCAGGTTTACGACCGCGTGGTGCCGTCGCAGTCCGTCCCGACCTTATGGGTACTTTTCGGCGGCGTGATGCTGGCGATTACCTTTGAATTCGTGATGCGCATGGTGCGCGTCCATATTTCTGACGTGGTAGGGAAACGCGCCGATTTGCGCATTTCCGACCGCGTCTTTGGTCGTGCGCTGCGCATTAAAAACAGCGCGCGCTCGAAATCCACCGGTTCCTTTATTTCGCAAATACGCGAACTGGAATCCGTGCGTGAGCTGATCACTTCGACCACGCTCAGCGCGCTGTCGGATCTGCCATTCTTCCTGCTGTTCACGGTTATTTTGTGGATGATTGGCGGCCCGCTGGTGTTTGTGGTGCTGCTGGCGCTGCCTTTGCTGCTGATCCCCGGCATCCTCATCCAGAAACCGCTGGCGAAACTGGCAAACGAAGGGATGCGCGAATCGGCGGTGCGTAATGCCTCGCTGGTGGAAGCGGTGGAATCGCTCGAGGACATCAAACTGATGCGCGCCGAGCAGCGTTTCCAGAACCAGTGGAACCACTGCAACGAAGTGTCCGCCGAAATCAGCATGCGTCAGCGTTTTCTGACCAGCCTGCTGATGACCTGGACGCAGGAAGTGCAGTCGATTGTGTACGCCGTTGTGCTGCTGGTGGGTTGCTATCTGGTGATGCAGGGCGACATGACCACCGGTGCGCTGGTCGGTACGACCATTCTGGCGTCCCGTACCATTGCGCCGCTGGCGCAAATTTCCGGCGTGCTGTCGCGCTGGCAGCAGGCGAAGGTTGCGCGTAAAGGGCTGGACGAACTGATGCAACGTCCGATTGATCAGGAAAACGGCCAGAAGATGGTTCACAAGGCGCAGATCGCGGGTGAATACGCACTCAGTGACGCGGTGTTTTATTACGACGAAGAAGCCAAAGCGGTGAATCTGGCGATTTCACGCCTGAACATCAAACCGGGCGAAAAGATTGCCATCCTCGGCAAAAACGGTGCCGGTAAATCGACGCTCCTGCAAGTGCTGGCGGGCATGCAACAGGTTCAGCAAGGGCAGGTGGTGCTCGATAACGTTAACATCAAACAGATTGACCCGGCAGATTTACGCCGCGACGTGGCGCTGCACAACCAGCACGCCCGTTTGTTCTTCGGATCGGTGCATGAAAACATCACCATGGGCCGCCCGCAGGCGACGGACGAAGAAATCCATGAAGCGCTGGTCATCAGCGGCGCGCTGGCATTTGTTCAGCAAAAAGAGGATGGCCTGAACTTCCTCATTCACGAAGGCGGCGTCGGGCTTTCCGGCGGGCAACGTCAGGCGCTGTTGCTGGCACGTAACATCATCACGCAGCCGCAGGTTTTGCTGCTCGATGAGCCAACCGCGTGGCTGGACGAGATTTCCGAATGGAACCTGATTTCCCAGTTATCCACCTGGGGCAAAGACAAAACGCTGATTATCGCCACGCACCGTCTGGCGCTGCTGCAACTGGTGGATCGCATTATCGTCATGGATAACGGGCGCATTTCGCTCGACGGTAACAAAGAGGACATCCTGAACAAACACTTCAGGCCGAAAGGACAGACCGCTGCCGCCACTGCAAAACCGGCGGCAAGCAAGGAGGCATCATAATGAAACAGCGTAAACCCACAACCCGCCAGCGGGCTGAAAAATCCCTGCCGCGCTCGACCATTCTGGTCTGGTCGGTATCGCTGATGCTTTTGTGTTTCTTTCTGTGGGCGAATTTTTACACGCTCGACGAAGTCACGACCGGCACCGGTAAAGTGATCCCGTCGTCGCACGAACAGATTGTTCAGTCGCTGGAAGGCGGCATCGTGCACACCATCGACGTGCAGGAAGGCGAAGTGGTGGAACGCGGGCAGCGGCTGGCGCAGCTGGATCGCACCAAAACCGAATCCGGCGTACAGGAAAGCGTGGCGCGTTTGCATGCCGCGCTGGCGACGGCGGCGCGACTGACGGCGCAGATCAACAATACGCCGCTGACGTTCCCGGCAGAGCTGGATGACGAACCGGAGCTGGTGAAATCAGAAACCGAGCTGTACAACTCCAGCCGTAACAGCCTGGAGAAACAACTTTCCGGCCTGAAGCAGGGCGTATCGCTTATCCGCCGCGAGCTTTCAATGACCACGCCACTGGTCAAACAGGGCGCGGCCAGCGACGTGGAAGTGCTGCGTCTGCAACGTCAGATTAACGAGATGGAAAGCAAAGCGACCGACCTGGAAACGCAATACAACGTGCGTGCCGGTGAGGAACTCGCCAAGGCCAATGCGGAGATCGAGGCGCAGCGCTCGGTGATTCTGGGGCGTAAAGATTCACTGAACCGCCTGGAATTCTTCTCGCCGGTGAAAGGCATCGTCAAAAATATCGACGTGAATACCGTTGGCGGCGTGATCCCGCCCAACGGCAAACTGATGACGCTGGTGCCGATTGACGACCAGATGCTGGTGGAGGCGCAAATCTCCCCGCGCGACGTGGCATTTATCCACCCCGGCCAGAAAGCCAAGGTGAAAATCACTGCGTACGATTATTCCATTTACGGCAGTTTTGACGGCGAGGTAACAACGATTTCCCCGGACACCATCCAGGATGAAGTCCGCCGCGACGTGTACTATTACCGCGTCAACATCAAAACGCACGCCAACTATCTGGAAAATAAACACAAAGAGAAGTTCTATATCTTCCCCGGCATGATCGCCACGGTGGATATCAAAACCGGCAATAAAAGCATCCTCGATTACCTGCTGAAACCGCTGAACAAAATGAACGAAGCGATGCGGGAACGTTAATGACTGAGTTGTGAGAAAGAGAAAACCCACGTGTGAGCGTGGGTTTTTTTATTGGGATTTGCTGCGATAAACTGCCTAAAGCCGGAAGGTAATATTGGCAATATCTCAGCATATTTATCATTGGGGAATCGCATAATTTACCTAAACAGGCCACTTCAGCTACATCACAGCCGTCATTTTTGGTCTTATCGAACACTTTTACGCAGACGTAATTCCTGAAAAAATAGAACAATTGCAACAGTCATGACAATTGCAAAGAAAATAATATTCGAGAAATCATAATTAAAAACAGTTGTGAATCTATCGTTGTTATATAGCTCGTTGTGTCTGTAGGAATATGTAGTGTAAATGGTATCGAATACTTCGCAGAATGACCCGATAGCGATAAAAAAGCAGGCCAGGAGATAGTTTGCTGTGTCCTGGTGTCTTTTGCGTCTTTTGGTGAATATTATTAATCCAATAAAGGCAGGGATAAAAAAGGCAATTAAGTCTGTGAAAGTGAAATGTAATAAAGTATGCATCGCTAAAAGTCCTTTTGTATTCATAAAAGGCTGGCTACTGTCGAGCCATCACGGAATATCCAGCATGAGTGCTGCCGTTTTCCATAACCTTTTTCGGGAACTATTATTATTCATAACAGACTCTTTTTCCTTCTTTTTATGACCAGACATGATCCTTTGTCTGTATCAAAGCAAGGTGGGGTTTGCGATGCACCTTTGCGGCATAAGTTGATGTTATCCCGACGCATTTCCTCCACATCACCCTCAATCCCCATACCGCCTGAACGCCCGCAGCACATTGATTCCTTTTCTCACCATCGCAAACAACGCATTCCTTGAGTGCCCGTCGAGCAGTTTCACTTTTGAAGAGATGCCGATCCGCAGCGGATACTGACTCATTTGCATCGGGTTGATGGAAATGCGCACCGGGATTTTTTGTACGTCGGCGATCCACTTTCCGGCGCTGTTCAGGGGGGGAATCGCGGTGTCGGCGTCGTCATCCCATCCTTCGACCTGTCCATCGAAAACCACGTTGTTGCCGTACATTTCCGTCACAATCGCCGCTTTCTGGCCGACGAGAACGCCGGAAAGCTGTGCGACGGTGAAATTAGCGTTTATCCACATCTGATCGGCAGGCACGATAGTCAGCAGCGTTTGTCCCGGGATGACTGTTAAGCCGGTATGCACGTTTCTTTGCGCGACATATCCGGTGACCGGGCTGCGGATCGCCGTGCGATCCAGCGCCTCACCGGCTTTCTGTAAGGCCTCTCTGGCCTGCAAAATCAGTTTTTGCCGGGCCATATCCGTCTCACGCAGCACCCGTAAATTCCGACGGTATTGCAGGATCGCCGCATCCAGCGAGGCTTTGCTGTTGTTGACGTTTCTGAGGGCCTGCTGGAGATCGTCTTTGGAAATCGCCGCAGGGCCTTTTGACTGTAACCGGCGGTGGTAGTCAATCAGCGCCTGTTGGTAGGTCATCTGGGCATTCAGGATGTGAGCATTATTCTGGCCGTCGGCGATGTAACGTTCCCGTGTTTCTTTTTCCGTTTCCAGCAGCGTCTCTTCGGCCTTTTTATAGCGGAGTATTTCGCCGGAATTATCCATGTGCAGGAGAATATCGCCCTTACGCACGCGGTCGCTGTTGGTTTGTATAACGACCGCCACCCGTCCGTTTATCTCTGAGGATAGGGTGACCGGGTTTCCGGTAATGTAAGCGTCGCTGGTGCTGGGCATTTTGCGTAATGAAAAGTCCCGCCCGAGACAGCAAATAAAATACGGAACGATAATAACGATGACACAAAGCATTCGTTTTTTAATTTTTTGGTTCGGACGTTCCTTTCCGATATTAGCGACCATGCCGTGAAGTTCTTCCATGAGAAAGTTCATCTGTTCTTTCTAAACAGGAGGTGTTAAGAATATTCAGTCAGATTAATCACCGGTGCGAATTAAATACAGGGGACACATCGGAAACTTTTGCAGGGAATATCCTACACGTGAAGTCCATATGGCAGCGCAAGAAATTATTTCCCTTTAAAAACAAGCAATAAAATATCACCTTTACGATTTTTTAAACCTTTCCTTAACGGAGTGATGGCCGGGGAACACGCTTTTCTCTTATGTGATACTATTAGTCTTAATACCCGTGGAAATAAAAATGCGCAAACAGTAGAATTAATCCTTCGGATTACCCCTCATTACGGTGCATTATAATTATCGCCGAAACACGTTCATCTTCCTGCAGCACGTTATAATTACGCCATCTGTCATTGGGATGCGCGTTGTTCTGTGCATGACAGTGAGTGAGCCGGGGATCCGAAAATGTTTTTATTAAGGAGCTAAGATGAGTAAAACCAATAAGTTAAATGCTGTCATCATTGACGATCATCCGCTGGCTCGTATGGCTATTAAAAACCTGCTGGAAAATGAAGGGATCACCGTCGTTGCGGAAGCCGGCGATGGCGCGCAGGCGTTGGATCTTGTCGGCGAACACAGCCCGGACCTGGTTATTGTCGATGTGGATATTCCGGTGATGAGCGGCATAGAAGTGGTGGAGAAACTCCGCAAGCAGGCGTTCAGCCGGATTATTATTGTGGTCTCCGCCAAGAACGATTTGTTTTATGGCAAGCGCAGTGCTGACGCGGGTGCGAATGCTTTTATCAGCAAGAAAGAGGGCATGACCAATATTATTGCGGCGGTCCATGCGGCGCAAAATGGTTACAGTTATTTCCCGTTATCATTGCAGACGTTTATGGGCAGTCTTTCGTCTGAACAGGAAATGTTGCAGTCGCTGTCGAGCCAGGAAATTAAAGTGATGCGCTATATTCTGAACGGTGATGACAATATGAAAATCGCATCAGAAATGTGTATCAGTAATAAAACCGTGAGTACCTATAAAAGCCGCTTAATGGAAAAGCTCAACTGTAAATCACTGATGGACCTTTTTTCCTTTGCGCAACGTAATGCAATCGGGTAACCGTATGATGACACGGGCCATTGTGGCGCTGTTTCTTCTGTTTGTCGCGAGTGCTCCGGCGCAATCCGCCAGCCCTGAACCCGCGACGCTTCAGCTCGCCAGCGATAATCAGGTGTTTACGCCTGCGCTGCCTTTGGGGCATTACGATCTGTTGTGGCTGGCAGCGAAACGTTCCCTGACGATTGCGGTATACGGACAGGAAACGCCGCCGCTGAGCATGAATTCAACCACCGGACGTTACCGGGGAATGAACGCGGATTATCTGCTGCTGATGGAAAACTCACTACAAATCAAAGTGGTGATTAAGCATTACGACAGTCTCAGTGCAGCATTAACCGCGCTCAAGGCCGGTGAGGCGGATATAATTCTGACCTCGCCCGCCGGTGAAGCAGATCCGGACCCGGCGTTTGCCGTCTCGTTGCCGCTGATTCGGGCTTATCCGACGCTGGTGACGCGCCAGGCGGATGTCATGAAGCCACTTTCTAACGACAAGGACGACGTTTCGATTGCGATTAAGCAGGGTTATCCGTCCGAACAGTTTATTAAGATGATTTTCCCGAAGGCGCACATTACGTCTTATGCGGATAATTATCTGGCGCTGGCGTCGGTGGCCAATAACGAAAACGACTATTTTTTTGGTAATAATCTGACGTCCAGTTTTATTCTGGTTCGCGATTTTTATCAGTCGCTGGAAATGGTGAAGTTCTGGCGTGAACCGCAGACCGGAAATCATTTCATTGTACCGGCCGGTCAGAAACAACTGCTCGGCATTCTCGACACCTTTATCAGCTCCCTGACTGAACAAACCCATAAACAGATTGCCCAGTCGTGGGTCGATACCGGCAATATTTCTTTTTTAAATAAAGCGATGAAGCTGACGCCGCGGGAAGAACGCTGGATTGCTAAACATCCGGTGCTGCGCGTGCTGATTAACCCGTATTATGCGCCGCTGAGCATGGTGGACGAGCATCAGGAAATTCGCGGGCTGCTCGGTGATATTCTGAATCTGATCCAGCTGCAAACCGGGCTGGTTTTCCAGCCGGTGATCGCCAATTCGAATACGGATATGGTGGATATCATGCGCAAAGGCGGCTGGGATGTGTTACCGACGGCAACATTCAGCGCCGAACGCGAAGAAGAAATGTTGTTCACGCATCCGTTTATCGCCACGCCTTTTGTGCTGGTGACGCGGGCGTCGTCGGAGCAAGACGATTTGCTTTTGCCGGGTTCAAAAGTGGCGATCCCGGCCTACCATCCGCTGACCGATAAACTCAAAAAGAAATATCCGGGCGTGGAATGGGTGATTGCTGAGAACACCAGTACCGCGCTCAGTAAGCTGATGCTCGGGGATGTGGATGCGGTGGTGTCTACGCAGCTCGCGTCGCGGTTTATCATTGATCACTATTATCCGGGCACGATGAAATACACGCGGATTCCGGATGAACCTTCGGCGCAAATCGCCTTTGCGATCCCGCGGGAATCCTCTGAACTGCAAAGTATTCTGAATAAGGCACTGGACGATATTCCCCCGAAAGAGATCCTGAATCTGGCCGGAAAATGGACCAAAGCACCGGACGTGAAAATCGGCACCTGGAATCTGTATAACCGGCCATTTTATCTGGTGATCGGGCTGGCGGTTCTCCTGGTGATTACCAGCCTGCTGTGGGGGGTGTATTTGCTGCGTGCCATCGGTCGGGGCAAGGCCGCGCAGGCGGCGCTGAATTATCAGCTGACGTTCAGCCAGACGTTATCCAATTCCATTCCCGTGCCGGTGTATGTCATCACGCTCGAAGGCGAACTTGAAAGTTACAACAGCGCATTCAGCGAGTTCTTTATTCCTGATCTGCGCGGTTCGATGAATTATTCCCTGTTTGACCGCCGCAGCCCATTGGCAGACGTTTTTCACGCGGTTCAGCCGGACATTCAGCGCGGCCTGAAACCCGGCCATGTAATCACGCATTCGCTGACGCTCAATAATGGCGGCGGGAATCGCCAGATCCTGCACTGGCTGACGCTGTGTCTCATGCCGGAAAACCGGCCTGCGATTTTGATTTGTGGCTGGCAGGACATCACGGAGTCCCGGCAGTTGATGAAAGCCTTGCAGGTTGAGAAAGACAAAGCCATCGATGCGAATCAGGCTAAAAGCCAGTTCCTGACCAGTATGAGCCATGAAATACGCACGCCGGTCAGCTCGATCATGGGCTTCCTGGAGCTGCTGACCACGCGCAAACAAAGCGCGGAAGAAACCCAGGAAGCCATTCAGCTGGCCTACAGCACGGCACAAACCCTGATTGCGCTGATTGGCGACGTGCTGGATATGGAAAAAATTGAGTCAGGCAATTTCACGCTGACGCCGGAATGGGTCGATCTGGAACCGGTGATTAACGCCACGGTCGCCAATTTTGAAGGGCTGGCGCGGCAGAAAAACTTGCGGCTGACGGTCGATTGCCGCCTTGAAGACGGCAAAACGCTCTGGCTCGATCCGCAGGCGGTGAAGCAGGTTTTGTCAAATCTGCTGAGTAACGCCCTCAAATTTACCACCGAAGGCGGCGTGGACGTGATTGCCCATACGCAGGCGATGGGTGAAGAGCGGGTTTATCTCACGCTCAGCGTGCGCGACACCGGCGCGGGGATCAGTCATGACGAACAGCAACTACTGTTTAAGCCGTTCAGCCAGACGGATGCGGGTAAACGGCAGATTGGATCCGGCCTCGGTCTGGTGATTTGCCGCGAAATGGTGGAGCGCATGGCGGGGCAGATCAGCATTACCAGCCAGCCGGGCATGGGAACCACCATGATAGTGACGCTGGTCACGCAGACCTCGGACAACGCGCCTGCGGTGCCGCTGATTGCCGAACAGGAAGCGACGCGGCCAGCCGCGCTGCGGATTGTGATTGCCGAAGATAACCCGACTAACCGTCTGTTGCTGCGCCGTCAGCTGGATATTCTCGGGTATCACGTCGATGAGGCCGAAGACGGCCTGCATGCACTGAATCTCATCAAAAATCTGGATTACGATCTGCTGATTACCGATCTGAACATGCCCAATATGGACGGCATCACGCTGACCAGGCGGGTGCGTGAGCTGAATCAGAACATGGTGATCTGGGGGCTGACCGCCAATGCGCAGACGGAAGAAAAAGAGCGCTGTCTGGCGGCCGGTATGAATTTGTGCCTGTTCAAACCTATCGACCTGCAACAGCTCAAGGCCGCGCTCAGCGGCGTGAATATGCCCGAGGACGGGCCGCCGCTGGATGCGTTTATCGACATGCCCACGCTGGAAGCGCAAAGCCTCGGCGATAAAAAACTGATGTGTCAGATGCTGGAGCTGTCGCGGATTGAGAACGACAAAGACGTGGCGGCGGCTGTTCAGGCGCTGGCGCGTGAAGAGTGGGAATTGCTGCAACATCATCTGCACCGCATCAACGGAACGATGCAACTTCTGGGCGCGACGGTTTTGTACGAACTGGCTGAAACGCTGGAAAATCAGCTGGCCGCCGGGCTGCATCCGCCTGCGCTGGAAAAAGGTGTATTGCAGCTGGAGCAGCAAATTCAATCGCTGAATGCGGCCATTGAGGCGTATTCCCGTTCTGTGCGCCATTAATGACTGAAGTCCCGGCGGCCACTGATGCCGGTGGTTATGACTAAAGCTCCCCGGTTCCGATGGACGGCACGAAAACCAATCTGCGTACCATCACCACGGAAACGTCATGGTTCGATCCGCGGCTCTGGGTGTTGTGTCGCCCGACGACGTTGCAGGAAGAGAAGGCATTCCCTTTGGGAGATGCCTTTTTTACGGGAGGGGATTCCGTGTGTTTTGGAAAAAAGTGGCTATCTCAACCGGCTTCGAGAAGAAATATCCCTGAAAATGCGTCGCGCCCATTTCGGCCAGTTTCTCCTTTTGCGACGCGGTTTCCACGCCTTCTGCAATGGTCATGCAGCGCATATCCTGCGCGATAGCAATAATGTTGCGCACAATGGCTTCTTTACTGGTGTCGGTTTCAATGCCCGACGTAAAGACTTTATCAATCTTGATATAGTGCGGGCGAAACTGCATCAGATAGCGGTAATTGGAATTCCCCGTACCAAAATCATCTATCGAAATCTGCACACCCAGCGCGTCGAGCCGTTTACACAACGCCTGAGCAACGTGCGTATCTTCAACAGGTTCTCTTTCCGTAATTTCCAGTCCGATCTGCCAGCCAGAAAGCGGCGTTTTTCGCCTGAATTCCCGACATTCTTCCAGTAAATCGTGATTGATAAAATCAGCGGCGGAGACATTAAAAAATAACGTCATATCGCGGGCGGGAATAATGTCAGCGGAGTTAAGTGCGTCCGCTACATGACGTAATCCCGACTGCGTTATCCGGGTAATCAGACCATTTTGTTCTGCCAGCGGAATAAACTGATCAGGGGGAATATGACCCCGCTGCGGATGTTTCCAGCGCATCAATACTTCGCCGCCGACGGTATTACCGCTTTCCGCTTCGATTATCGGCTGAATAAAAGGAATGAGTTCATTTTTATCCAGCGCTTTCTCAAGCATAAACAATAAAGTATTACGTCGGGAAAGTGTTTTAGACGTGAATGTCGAGAGCAGGGCGGAGAGTAAAAACGTCAGGAAAACCCCTGACTTTTCTTCGTGCCAGATGTCTTTCAACAATAAATTCGGGCTAACCGGCTCGACCGGATTTGCGCTGATCTGGTACTGATACTCCGGGGAGAAATAGCGCAATGAGGCGGTAGGGTCCCGGTGCGTCAGAACCTGACCCGCCGCGTTAAGCGTCAGGCCATTCAGCGTCATCTGGTAATCCGTGTGCCTGTCGTTAATCTTCAGTTTGTATTGCAGATAATAACCGTCGATGCCCACCATCACGCTCTTGCCTGCATGTACGGCGTGGTAAATCAGAAGCGACCGGTAGGGCGTGAGCGCATTGCCGTCCATCAGGGAGAAGCCTGCGGGCGGCGTGCTTTGGGCAGCCAGTCTGAAGTACTGAGCCCCGAAAACAGAGGAGCAATAAATCTCGTTGCCCCTTAGCAGGCTGACCGTGCGGATATCGGGAGTGGTCGCGACGATTTTGCGAATACCGGTTTGCGTGGCTGCATCGCATTGACCGGCCAGAAGATGCGCTGCGGCGTCACTGGCGATCCTGGCATGGGTGAGAACGCGATCAATTTCGTCGCGAATGATAAGAACGTTTTTTTCAGCTTCTTTTTTCTGGCTGAATTTCATCTTTTCTATAACAATCCATCCGCCCGCAAGATTAATGCTGACAAACATAATAAAAGTAATAGAGAGTCGGTTGCTAAGACGCATGTGTTACCCGTTTTAATATTCGGGCGACAGTTGTAAGCTATTTTTCCTAAATAACAAATAAACAATGAGTGGCTTTAACGCTATTTCAGATTGTGGCTACGCCTGTAAGAAATCCCCCACGTAATAATCATCTTATGCTGATTTGTTTACTTGAATTATTATGAAAAAATTAACTTAATCTGTAAATATAAAAACAGGTTAATGACTGACGATCGGGATCGTAAACGGACAGCAAGAAAAAAAAGGAATTACTATGGACTCGCCATGCATTATTTTTTCCGAAGATAATTTTTTCAATGCCGGATTAAAAGCGATGTTTTCATCCAATACGTTTGGCGCCGGTTATGTCATTGTCGACGTGGAGTCGACCCGTCGTTCGCAGGTGGAACAGTGCTTATCTCAGGGTAAGAAAGTTTTCGCTTTTATCGACAACGACTTTGATTATTACGCGTTATGCCATCTGGAGAACGTGATTTTCATCGACAGGCGCAGCGGGATCAGCGAAGTGCTTTCGTGCCTGTCGCTGAACCATGCGCATTTCAATTACCGCGTAAAAGCCAAACTTTCCGAACGTGAAGGCGAAGTGTTGTCCTGTCTTCAGGAAGGATTAGATACCCGGCAGATCGGCGAACGTCTGGGCGTGAATATTAAAACCATCTACGCCAGCCGTTCCCGCCTGATTAACAAAATGCAGGCCGGGAACCGCATCTATCTGTACCGGAATATTGCGCGGTTGTGAGGGCGTTACTCTTTCCCGACGCTTTCAAAATTCAGGGACACGGAGTTCACGCAGTGTCTCAGGTTTTTCTCGGTTAAATACTCGCCTTCAAACACGTGGCCCAGATGCGCCTGACACGTGGCACAGACGATTTCGGTTCTGCGTCCGTCAGCATCAGGAACACGTTCAACGGCTCCCGGAATTTCATCATCAAAAGACGGCCAGCCGCAGTGCGATTCAAATTTGTGCTCTGAGGTATACAGCGGCGTTCCACAGCGTTTGCAGACATAGCGGCCTGGCGAAAAATGCTCATTGTAGACTCCCGTGTGCGGGCGTTCTGTCCCTTTGTCTTCAATAACAAAGCGTTCAAACTCGGTGAGGTCATTTTTCATGGAATTCATTCCTGTTAAATTTCGTGTTGCGACTATCATTTTATTTTACAACCGCAACACCCCAGTGACAATGCGGTTTGCTCAAGCAACGTAAAAGAATGTTTCCTTGTTAAACCTGGGTCAGACCGCCATCCACGCAGATCTCGGCACCGGCGATATAGCTGCTTTCGTCACTCGCGAGGAACAATGCGGCACTGGCAACTTCATCAGGTTTACCTAACCGGCCCAGCGGGATGGCGTCAGTTAACCCACGGCGTAATTCCTCCGAGGCAGCGGCCATCATTTCAGTATCGACAGGGCCCGGCGCAACCACGTTAATACGGATGCCGCGTGCAGAAAGTTCGCGTGTCCAGGTTCGTGCAAAAGAACGTAACGCCGCTTTACTGGCGCTGTAAACGCCATATCCTTGTGTGCCAATCACATCGGCAATTGACCCCACGAGCACCACGCTGGCACCGGGTTTCATCAGCGGAAGTGCTGCCTGTAAAGCAAAAACCGGCGAGCGCACATTGAGGCTAAAAATTTGTTCAAAATGCGCTGCGCTGATGTCATCAATCGTGGCGTATTCGGACATTCCAGCGTTGATGACCAGCACATCAATCTGGCCAGATTCAGCCTGAATCGTCTGCATAATGCGGGTTAACTCGCTTAACTGGCTCACATCTGCGCGCAGCGGGATCCTGGTTCCTGAAATTTTGCCGTCGGCGGCCTCAAGCTCTTCTTCACGCCGCGAGGTAAACCAGGTTATCGCACCTTCGATGGCAAACCGCTGGCTAATCGCCAGACCAATACCTTTCGCACCGCCCAGTACCACGGCCACTTTGTTGTCTAAATTGCCCATCTGTATTCTCCTGTTTGGTTGGAAAACAGATGATATAAAATTTATACTAAATAACAATTACGCACTTTGTTTATATCAGGTATAGAGGAGTATATCGTCTTGGCAGAAATCGATGGTAACAGCTTGAGAGATGTAGGAAAAACGCGTCCGGTGCTTGAACATATCACCAATAAATGGTCGATTTTAATTCTCACAGTGCTCTGTACCAGACCTTCGCGTTTCAACGAAATACGCCGCCGGCTGGATGGCATCACGCATAAAGCGCTGGCGGACGCTTTAAAGCGGCTTGAGCGAAATGGCCTGGTTAATCGTGAAGTGTTGCCCACCTCGCCGGTCGGTGTGGAATACAGCCTTACGCCGCTGGCGCAAACATTGCAGCAGCCATTTATCGCGCTGTATGACTGGGCGCTGGCATACGGCCCGGCTCTGGAGAGGGCACAGGCGGACTACGATCTTGTGCATGCAGATGAGGCTCAGGAGGTTTAAGAAGCGCGCGCGCCCATCGCTTTGCGCCATAACGAAGGAAGCGCGTCAATTAATGCCCCGGTGACGCGTTGTTTCGCCGCGCCGGGTTGCCAGATCGCGACCATCGTAATGTCCAGCCCCTGATTACCCACTTCACATTCCATCGCCTGCACGGTTTTCCAGCGTGAAGCCTGAAAATGTGTCGGTAAGAATCCCCAGCCCTGTGCGTTTTCCAGCAGGTAGCGCAGGGTAGAACGTTCATTGACGTACAACGTTTGCCCGGATATTTGCAGACTGCGGGTGATTTGCTCGTCGTGTGCTTTGTGCATGACGACCTGCGGAATAAGCGACAGATTCAGCAACGTCAGCGGGCGTTGCTGGCGTTGAAACAACTGTGCGGACGCGTAGAAATCAAGCCCGATGTTGCCCAGCGCCCGCCACTCCATGTCTGTCCCGAGTGCACGGTTATTGGCCTGACATACGGCAACCTGCGCTTTACCACTTTTTAATGCGGCTTCGGCTTCTTCACGGGAAGCGCTCCAGGCACTGAAACACAAGCCTTTTTTAGCCATTTCAACGATCACCGCTTCGATAAATGCCGGCGAAACGAAAGGGTCGTACACCATAACCAGCTCCTGCCGTTCCGCATCCGGTAAGGATTGGGCATAAGACTCAAAAGCCTGCGCCTGACGCAGCAGCAAATGTGCTTGCCGGTGCAATTGCTGGCCTTGTTCGGTCAGGATTAATGTGCGGCCCTGGCGCACAAAAAGCGTATAGCCCAGCACGTCCTCGAGGTAATCCAGCAGATCGCGCACCGTGGTGCGATCCTTTCCCAGCAAAAGGGCAGCTTTGGATAAACTTCCTGAGCCCGCGACGCAGGCGAAGGCCTCAATTTGCGAGAAGGAATAACGTAAGGCAGACATAAACTCTTCCAGTTCATCAATTTATAGGGGGGATTTTCCCCCATAACGTGATTTCTTCAAGGGGTTTTTCCTTTCTATACTCCGGTTTTCTGATACAGGAGTCATTCAATGAAAAACAGACAAACCTTTCTTCCGGCGGTAATGAAACCTCTGGTGCTGGCCGTGGCTTTGGGTTCCGCCTGGTCATTTGTGCCCTCCGCGCTGGCGAAATCCGCGCAAAATTGTGACGGTGTGATGCTCAGCAGTTGCCCGACGCCGCAGGACAAAACGCTGCCTGACCCGAAAAATATGCTGAACTGGGATCAGACCGCGCGCGTCATCGGATTTCGTAATGACTACCGCAATTATGCGGGCGATGTGTTTAAGCACGGTCAGTCCACGCCGTTTCTGCGGGCGGATAAGCCGCTGAAAGAAGCCACGTACAGCGTCAGGGGGAAAACGTATACGTTGCAGGATTACCTCAAACGCCAGAATGCCACCGGAATGCTGGTGCTGAAAAACGGCAAGGTAGCTTATAAATATCTGGGCGAAGGCAATACTGACCAGACACTGTGGACATCGCGTTCTGTGGGGAAATCCGTGGTTTCAACGCTGGTGGGGATTGCGATTAAAGAAGGGAAAATCAGTTCTCTGGATGACCTCGTCACGCGTTATGAGCCTGACCTGAAAGGCACGGCTTGGGATGGCGTCACACTAAAACAACTTATTCAGCATACCTCCGGCGTGGCGTGGAATGAGGACTACACGAATCCGCATTCCGATTTTGCCAATCTCACGCAATGTGAGGCCAGACCGGGAACCTATGACTGTGTGCGTAAAATTATTGTTGGCCTGAAGCGTGCGCATCCGGCCGGGCAGTCATGGTCTTACTCCTCCGGCGGCGCGTGGTTACTGGGCGATGTGCTGGAAAAGGCCACCGGAATGCCGCTGGCCGCCTACCTGCAACAGTCCATCTGGCAACCTTACGGCATGGCGCACGATGGCGTCTGGCACTCCTATGAACCGGGAAAACACGATGTCGGCGCACACGGGTTTAATGCCACACTGGAAGACTGGGGACGCTTCGGCGAGTTTGTGATGGGCGGCGGACGTCTGCCGGATGGCAAGAAAATCCTGCCCGAAAACTGGATTGAGCAGGCAGGTAACTGGACAAAAGCAGAAAATTCCGTGTCGGCGGCCCATCCGGACGGCCTTTATGGGTTTGAATGGTGGAATAATGAAGTGCCTGTCAATGCTACAAATGTCATCCCGGCACCTTCGGATTCACTGAAAGGATCGCTGTGGGCGTTAGGGATTTATGGCCAGATTATTATGGTCAACCCGGCTGAGGATCTGGTGATTGTTCAGTGGTCGACATGGCCAAAAGCAGAGCCTGATTTCAGCGCTCAGCCTCTTGAGGCATCGCTCATGTTCAGCGCCATTGCAGAAAAACTTCGCTGAGATTTATTGCGCGAATGAGAATAAAAAAATCCACGCAAGGGCGTGGATTTTTAATTGCAGCAGGGAAGAGATCAGACGTTGAACAGGAAGTTCATCACGTCGCCATCTTTGACAATGTACTCTTTGCCTTCAGAACGCATTTTGCCGGCTTCTTTAGCGCCTTGCTCACCTTTGTAGGTGATGAAGTCTTCGAACGCGATGGTTTGTGCGCGGATGAAGCCTTTCTCGAAGTCGGTGTGGATTTTACCTGCGGCCTGTGGCGCGGTAGCACCGACAGGGATCGTCCATGCACGGACTTCTTTCACGCCAGCGGTAAAGTAGGTTTGCAGGTTCAGCAGCTCGTAACCGGCGCGGATCACGCGGTTCAGGCCCGGCTCTTCTATGCCTAACTCGGCCATGAATTCTTCACGGTCAGCGTCGTCCAGCTCGGCGATATCAGATTCAACCGCGGCGCAAACGGCAACGACAACAGAACCTTCGGCATCTGCGATTTTACGCACAACGTCGAGGTACGGGTTATTTTCAAAACCGTCTTCGTTAACGTTGGCGATGTACATGGTCGGTTTAAGCGTCAGGAAGCTCAGGTAACGGATGGCCGCTTTGTCTTCTTCGGTCAGATCCAGCGCGCGCAGCATGCCCGCGTTTTCGAGCTGTGGCAGACATTTTTCCAGCGCAGCCAGTTCAGCTTTGGCATCTTTGTCGCCGCCTTTGGCACGTTTCTGTACACGGTGAATGGCGCGTTCACAGGTATCCAGGTCAGACAACGCCAGTTCGGTGTTGATGACATCGATGTCGTCAGCCGGATCCACTTTGTTATTAACGTGAATGATGTTGTCGTTTTCGAAACAACGCACAACGTGGCCAATCGCTTCGGTTTCACGGATATTGGTCAGGAACTGGTTGCCCAGACCTTCACCTTTGGAAGCGCCTTTTACCAGACCGGCGATGTCCACGAATTCCATGGTAGTCGGCAGGATACGCTGCGGTTTTACGATCTCGGCCAGCTGGTCAAGACGCGGATCGGGCATTGGCACTACGCCGGTGTTAGGTTCGATAGTGCAGAACGGGAAGTTTGCTGCTTCGATACCCGCTTTGGTCAGCGCATTGAACAGAGTGGATTTACCGACGTTCGGCAGGCCGACGATACCGCATTTGAATCCCATGTTTTTCTCACCTTAATATCTTAATTATCAAGCAATTAAACGTAATTGCGCGATGTAATGACCATAATTCCCCGCATTATACACGAGAACGGCATTTTTCTCGATCCGGTTGTGATCGCGATGAACAGCCGCTACATCATTGACCGGATTGATTAAACCTTGCCTCGTTCCGGCCATTTTTAGATACTTGTCACAATTTTTTAACTGACAGGAAGTAAACCGGATGTCTTATGTTTAGCCCGCGTGGTCTTAAGTTGTCGGAAGTGAAGAACGAAACGCTGGCCGGATTTGTTGTTGCGGTGTCGATGATCCCCGAGGCCGTCGGGTTTTCGCTGGTGGCGGGGCTTTCGCCCATTGTCGGCTTGCACACCGCTTTTATCATCGGGCTGGTGACCGCGCTGTTTGGCGGCAAACCGGGTATGGTGTCGGGCGCAGCGGGCTCCATCGTGGTGGTGCTGATGAGTCTGGCAGCGCAGCACGGTATGGGATACGTGCTGTGGGCGACGATATTTGCCGGTGTGATTCAGATTCTGATTGGCGTATTTCGGCTCGGTAAGTTTATCCGGCTGGTGCCGCTGCCTGCGGTACACGGGTTTGTGAACGGGCTGGCGATTGTCATTATGCTGGCGCAGCTCCACATGATTGCCGGGCAGGGGCCGCTGATGTACATGCTGGTGCTGCTGGCGATCCTGGTCGTCGTGCTGTTCCCGAAGCTGACCAAAATCATTCCCTCTTCGCTGGCGGCGTTGATTGTGGTTTCCGCCGTGGCAATTGGATTTAACCTGCACACGCTGCGGGTCGGGGATCTGGCGGATATCTCCGGTGCATTGCCGCACTTCAGCCTGCCGGTCGTGCCGTTCAGCCTGGAAATGCTGAAAGTGGTGCTGCCTTATGCGGTAGTGATTGCGCTGGTCGGGCTGATTGAATCGTTGCTGACCATGACGGTGCTCGATGAAATGGGTGGCCAGAAAGGTAACGGTAATCGCGAAAGCATCGCGCAGGGGGCGGGCAATACGATTTGCGGTCTGTTCGGCTGTTTCGCCGGTTGTGCGATGATCGGACAGTCGATCATAAACTTCACGTCGGGCGGGCGCGGGCGAATTTCCGGCACGGTCGGCGCAATTTTGCTGATTCTGTTTGTGGTGAGTCTGTCCGGTTACATTGGGCTGCTGCCGGTCGCGGCGCTGGCCGGGATTATGCTGGTGGTTTGCTACAACACGTTCGAATGGAGTTCTTTACGCCGTCTGCGACGCATGCCGAAAGCCGATGCGCTGGTGATGCTGATTGTCACCGTCATTACGATTTTCACCGATCTGGCGGTTGCGGTCATCAGCGGTGTGATTATCTCGGCGCTGGTTTTTGCCTGGCAACAGGCTCGCATCCGCATCCGCGAGAAGAAAACCAAGGGCGCGCTGACGGTGTATAAGCTGGAAGGGCCGTTGTTCTTTGGCTCAGCGGCGTCGTTTTCAGAACTGTTTGAACCGCAGAATGATACGCAAAACGTGGTGCTGGATTTCGCCGGTACGCGGGTGATGGATTCGAGCGGCGTCGAGGCGATTGATAAGCTGACCACGCGGTATCTGGAGGCCGGAAAGACAATACGTCTGCGCCATCTGAGCAACGACTGCGTAAGCCTGCTGAAAAAAGCGGGGCCGTTTTGCAGCCATGAACTGGATGACCCGCAGTATTATGTCGCGGAAGATAACCTCTGACATTCAACAGGTGCCGCTCAAAACGGCACCTTTTTTATTCTGGCTCCGGCACGTTGTCCGGCTCACCGCGTTTTACCGATCTCCGTCTCATCCATAAGAAAGTCCTATAACTCACTCATAAATATCGAAAAGAACCGTGATCCTGTTCACGTTTTGTTCGCATTTCATCATGCTAGGGTTTAATTAGTCCTTAGTTAGGATTAATTAAAAAAACCGGCAAGTTTTCCCGCCGGACTTCGACAACGCAAGATTGCCACCGGAGTTAACGATGAACGGGATAGACTATTTTGTCATGGCGCTGTACGCGCTGATGATTGTGATGACCACGCTGTGGGCCATGCGGCGCGTGGGTAACACCAGGGATTTTTTTGCAGCCGGGGGCAAAATGCCCTGGTGGCTTTCAGGGATTTCACACCATATGTCAGGATACAGCGCGGCGGTTTTTGTCGCCTACGCCGCCGTGGCCTATAAGTACGGGCTGACTATTTATTTCTGGTGGGCGTTCCCGATTTCAATTGCGGTTTTCATCGGGTCAGTCATTTTTGCGCCACGCTGGGCGCGACTGCGCATTCATATGAATATCGAATCGCCAATGGAATATCTCGCCACACGATATAACGTGCCGACGCAGCAGATTCTGGCGTGGAGCGGGGTGTCTCTGAAAACCTTCGACGTGGGCGCTAAATGGGCGGCGATCGCCATTATCATCAATGTGTTTACCGGGCTGGATCCGCTGGTCGGGATTGCGATTTCCGGGGTGTTGTGCCTGTTTTATACCGTGCTCGGCGGCTTATGGGCCGACGCCTGTAACGACTTCGGGCAGTTTATCGTCCAGTTTATTGCCGCGATTGTGATGGTGGTGGCCGTGGCCTTTCATCTGGGCGGATTCAGCAACCTGCTGACCATCTGGGACCGGCTCCCCGCAGGTCATACGGACATTGTGGCCGGGCCGTATTCGATGGGCTTTATTCTGGCGTATTTCGTTATTTATACCCTGAGCTACAACGGCGGTACCTGGAATTTAGCGCAGCGTTTTATCGCCTCTCCGCGCGGAAAGGATGCCCGCAAAGCGGCGTTGCTGTCTTCCGCGCTGTATCTGGTCTGGCCGCTGATTTTGTTCTATCCGATGTGGGCCGCGCCGTTGTTATTCCCGGATATCGCCGACCCCTCTCAGTCTTATTCCATCATGGCGATGCAGTTGCTGCCCAACGGCCTGATCGGGCTGGTGCTGGTGGCGATGTTTACGCACACGTTGTCGATGACGTCTTCGGATTCCAACGCGATCACGGCCGTCGTCACCCGCGATATTTTGCCGGTATTGCTGCCGAAACGCTTTGGTCAGGGACAATCTTCGCTGCTGGTGGCGCGCGTCACGGTGGTGTTGTTTATCCTCACCACGTTGCTGATTGCCATAAATGCCAGCCGTTTTGGCGGCGTGTTGTCGCTGCTGATTGTCTGGTTCGGCGGGCTGGTCGGGCCGATTTCTATCCCGATGCTGCTGGGGCTGTTGCCGTGGTTCCGTAAATGCGGATCAGTGGCGGCGATTACGTCATGGGCAGCCGGCGTTTCGGCCTTCTTCCTGGTGAAATTCGTCGTTCCGGACATGAGTACGGCTCAGGTCGTCGCCATACCGGTGCTGTTATCACTGGCGGTCTTTGTCCTTGGCGGTTTACTTCGCCGCCGCCCGGTCAGCGCGGAGGTTGATGTATTACTGAATGCGCTTAATCAGGATCAGGCAGAAGAGTTGCCTGCGCCGGAAGTCGCTTCCGCTTATCAGACCGAATCCCGGTAACCAGAATCACGTTAAATAAATAACAAAGCAGGTTTTACTATGACATCACCACTGTACGTTACGCAGGCGGGACGCCTGAATGTTGAAGTCTTCACCCGTCGCGAAGACATGGGGCAAGCCGCTGCCCGCGATGCGGCGGAACATTTGCGGCAACGTCTTCAGCAACAGGCGCGCGTGCGGATTATTTTCGCCGCCGCGCCGTCACAGAATGAGTTCCTGGCGCATCTGGCGCAGGCCGCAGATATTGACTGGGCGCGGGTGGACGCGTTTCACATGGACGAATATGTCGGGTTACCGGAAAATTCTCCGGCGCTATTCAGCCATTATCTGACGGAGCATCTGTTCGATATCGTCAGGCCGGGCGCGGTTTACAAAATTCCGGCGGCGGGTGAACCGGTGCAAAACTGCGCGGAATATGCCCGCCTGCTGCAGCAGGCTCCGGTCGATATGGTCTGTCTGGGAATCGGGGAGAACGGGCATTTAGCTTTTAACGATCCGCCGGTGGCGAATTTTGACGATCCGCTGCCGATGAAAATCGTTGAGCTGGATGGGGTATGCCGTCAGCAACAGGTGAACGATGGCTGTTTTCCGTCGCTGAACGATGTGCCGGTGCATGCACTGACGCTGACAATCCCGACGCTGATGGCGGCGGCACGATTATTTTGCATGGTGCCCGGCAAGAATAAGCATCAGGCGATTAAGCAGACGCTGACCGCACCGCCGTCGGCGGCCTGTCCGGCGACGGTGCTTCGCACGCATCCGGCCTGCACGTTGTATACCGATATCGCGGGTTTCGGGGAGTTAGCGGATGAGTGAAATCACGTTACGCGGCAGGGATTATCGTACACAACAGCCGGTTGAGATTGTGGCGCATAACGGCAATATCAGCCAGATTCGCCCGGTAACGGGTGGTGAAAATCTGCCGCTGATCGCACCGGGTCTGGTGGATTTACAGGTCAATGGTTACGGTGGCGCTGACTTTAACAGTTTTCCTTTCAGCGTCGGTTCCGTTAAGCAGGTGGTGCAGGCGCTGTGGCAGCAGGGCGTAACGACGTTTATGCCGACGGTGATCACCAACGGCGCGGATGAAATTACGGAAATGGTCAGCACGCTGGCGGCGGCTTGCCGCGAGTTTCCGTCCGTCGGGGCATCGGTTGCCGGTATTCATCTGGAAGGCCCTTTTTTATCCGCGCAGGACGGCCCGCGCGGCGCACATAACCAAGCGCATATTCAGGCCCCTGATTATGCTTTATTTCAGCGCTGGCAGACGGCGGCGGACGGACGGATCCGCCTGATCACTCTGTCGCCGGAATGGCCAAATGCGGACGATTTTATTCGCCAGTGTGTCGCGGATAATGTGGTGGTATCCATCGGCCATACCGCCGCCAGCGCAGAGCAAATTGCCTCGGCGGTGAAAGCGGGCGCGCAGATGTCGACGCATCTGGGGAACGGTGCGCATCTGACGTTGCCGCGGCATCCGAACTACATCTGGGAGCAGCTGGCGCAGGATGATCTGTGGTGCGCGATGATTGCCGACGGCGAACACCTGCCGCTCTCCGTGCTGAAAACCTTTATACGGGCTAAAAATGGCAGGGCGCTGCTGGTCAGTGATGTCACCAGCCACGCCGGAATGCCGCCGGGACATTATCATTCGCATATCGGCGGGGATGTGGTGCTGAGCCCTGAAGGACGGCTGTCGATGGCGAACAATCCGGCGCTGCTGGCCGGTTCGGTTCAGGGGCTGTTATACGGCGTCAACACGCTGCTAAAAAATGGCATCGTTCCGCTGCCGGAAGCGGTTCAGATGGCGTCAGTCCGGCCAGCTTCCCGGCTGAATCTTCCGGTCGCTCAGGGGCTTATTCCCGGTGCACCGCTGGATGCCATTCTTCTGCGCGAGGATGAAAGTCACGCACTCCGGCTGCTGGCGACGTACAAAAACGGGGCGGAAGTCTGGCGGGGTGAATAGGTTGACGGGCGGATCCTCAGTCATGTAATAATGCGACGCTACGGTGTAACGCGATGGAAAGTCATGACATGAAAGACTCAGGCAAAGGACCCGCGCTGCTGCGCCAGTACAATGAAAAGCGTGTACTGGCTTATCTCCGCCAGCAGAAAATCAGCTCCCGTCTGGATATTTCCCGGGCGCTGGCGTTAAGTAAAAACACCATTTCCCTGATTGTTGATGACCTGCTGGCGATGGGCTACGTGGAAGAACAGGGCGTGGCGCAGACCAGCAGTATCGGACGTCCGAAAATTCACATTGCGCTGAACCCGTCGTCAATCAAAGCCGCAGGCATCATGATCGAGCGCCAGCGTCTTCACTGGATGGTCTGTGATTATTTCTCGCAGACCATTGATGAAAAAACCTTTTCCCTCGACACCTCCCAACCGCAGTCCGTGTTGGCGGAAATCATGCGCCATTGTCAGCAGCTACAGCAGGCGTGGCCCGGTCTGGTCGGCATTGGTGTCGGTTTTCCCGGCATCATCGACCATCAGCAGGGCATTTTGCATGTGTCCTCGCATCTGGGCTGGGGCGAAGTCAACCTGCAACCTTTACTGACCTGTGCAGATAACGTGCCGGTCAGCGTCTGGAATAACGTCAAAGCGGCGGCGCTGATTGCCCGCGAAGGCGAAAGCGCCAATGACAATGACGCCCGTTTTTATCTGCGAATTGGCGAAGGGATTGGCGGCGCGCTGTTAACCGGACATGGCGTATATTCCGGCGGAAGCTGGACGGCGGGCGAGGTCGGCCATTTAGCGGTACTGCCTGACGGGCCGTTATGTTCATGCGGTCAGCGGGGCTGTCTGGAATCCCTGATCGGCCTTTCGGCCATCAACCGGCAACTGGAACAGCGTCAGCCGGGGCTGAACTGGGATAACCGCCAGCAGTCGGCCGAAATTGTGAATGAGGTGATGTCGCAGGCCGGGCAACTTCTGGGTAAAGCGCTGAGCCAGATTATTCATTTAATGAATCCGAAAACGTTGCTGATTGATTGCCCCTATAACGTTCATCCTTTATTTGTTGAAAATACGCTGGCCGCAGCGCAGCAATTTACGCTGACGTTTCCGTTCAGTCGCACGCAAATCACCTTTGTTACCGAACGGTTCAATCCCGCGCGTGGCCTGGCGCTGGCGATGTTCCGGCGTTTTGAATCCGTCTCCCTTACGTAATCCCTTCAGACACCAAACCGCCGACAGCGGCTGCGCCTGGCAACCGGCGTGCCGTAAGATAATCGCTTACATTTAGTGGCAAAAAAGCGGCTAAATTCATATCGCCGAAAATTCTGTAATGTTATACGGTTACGCTCGGTTAATTCGACACGAACTGGCGCACAGCCAGCATGGCGGATTATTTTTTCTCCTCTGCCGGAGCGGACATGATTCTAAATAAAGCATCAGGAACGGACGATGCCAGCAGGCAGCTGCGCTTTCAGTCCGCCGCTTCCCACACGCGCTGGCTGAGCGGGCTGATCCACGCCGTGATGGTGATCAGCAGCGTGTTGTATCTGATATTGCTGATGTTGTATCTGGTCACGCCGGAGTCGGTCTGGCCGTGGGTGGTCGGGAATATCATGGCGGCGATGTGGGTTTGCGCTGCCTCGCTGCAATGCGCCCGGCGCATTACCCGCTGGCGCGAGCAACACTTTGCCTCCCGTAACGGCCTGGCCGGGCCGCAAATTCCCCCCGGATTTTCTCAGCGTCTGGCCTCCCGCGCGTGGATGCGCCCGCTATTACGCTATGTCGATGCGCACGTTTTCTTTCAGGCACTTCCCGCATTAGCCGCTTTGCTGCTCATCGCGCTGCTGTGGCAGTTGCCGTTACCGGTCAATGAAACCGGGAATACGGGCTATTTCGCCGGTTCTTTCTTTATTCTTTGCGCCTTCGCCGTGCTGGTGCTTGAGCGTCACTGGACGTTAAAAAATCCGCAGGAATGGCCGGAAGCGGCAAAACTGGCACCGCTGATGCGCATGTTAATTGGCGTCTTTTTGCTGACGGCGCTGGCCCTGATGTTTGCGCGAGGAACCGCGGTATGGCCCGCACACCTGCTGGTGCTCACCGGATTGTTACCGGCGCTGGTGGCGCTGGAGCTTTTCCTGCGGGCGCTGATCGCGGTATTTTCACCGCCGCGAGAAGACAAAGAGCCGGAGTTTATTGCCGGCAGCCTGCTGGCGGCGCAACTCTGCTGGCCGCCGCGTCCGCTACAATTTGTGCAAAACGAACTGCATCAGCACTTTGGTATCGATCTCCGCCAGATTTGGGCGCTCCGCTTTATGCGTCGCGCGCTGTTGCCGCTCGGCGCAATCCTCCTGCTGACCGGCTGGCTGCTGACGGGAATCAGCGAGGTACCGCTGACCCAGCGCGGGATCTATGAATCCTTCGGCAAACCGGTGGCCGTCAGACAGCCCGGTTTACATGCCGGGCTGCCGTGGCCTTTTGGCCGCACGCTGATGGTGGATAACGGCGAAGTGCATGAACTCACCACGGGTTCAGAAGAACCGCTAACCGCCACACCCGCCGCGGTGGCAGACACAGCTGAAGGTCCCGCGCCGGAAAGCGCGAACCGGTTATGGGATTCCGGCCACAGCAGCGACAAATCACAAATCATCGCCAGCGCAGCGAATGACCGGCAAAGTTTTCAAATCATGAATATGGACGTCCGCTTCGTGTACCGCATCGCCATGAATGATGACGCGGCGATGGCGAGCCTGTATCACACCGAAAATATGCCGGTGCTGATCCGCAGTATTGCCAATCAGGTGCTGGTGCATGATTTCTCCTCGCGCACGCTCGACAGCCTGCTGGGCAGCGATCAGACCCGTCTGGCCGGAGATATCGGGCAAAAAGTGCAGGCGCAGCTTGATCATCTCAACAGCGGGGTGGAACTGCTGGCGACGGTGATCGAGTCGATCCATCCGCCTGCGGGGGCGGCGGACGCTTATCACGGCGTGCAGGCGGCACAAATTCTGGCGCAAAGTGCGATTGCCGGTGAGAAAGGTCAGGCCGCACAGCAGCTGAATGCCGCGCAGCAATTTGCCGGGCTGGCGCAGGATGCGGCCACCGCACAAAGCCATGAAAATCTGGATCAGGCGCAGGTCATGGCGCTCTCCTTTAACGCCGAAAATCAGGCGTATCAGACCGGAGGACAGGCGTTCCTGACCGAACGCTATTTCAGCCGTCTGACGCTGGCCATGCAGCAACATCCGAAGGTGTTGATTGTCGATCATCGCATGGGGGGCGGGACGCCGCCGGTGCTGGATCTGAGAAATTTTACCCTGCCATTTACGCCCGGAGCGGATAAAGCGGCGCATTCTGTCAAAGCGGAGACTACCCGGTGAGTGATTACCAACAACCTGAAGGCCACGGACACGATCACGACGCGCACCACGGGCATCATCACGGTGCCGGTCATCACCATCATCATTCCGGCCCCGCGGCGCCCAAACTCTGGCGACGGGTCACGATTGCCACCGTCCTGGTGGCGCTGATTGCCGCCACGGCCTGTCTGGTGCAGGTGCGTTCCGGCGAAGCCATGGTGATCACGCGCTTTGGCAATCCGGTGCGCGTACTGTTGCAACCGGGGCTGGCGTGGCATCTGCCGGTTCCGCTGGAAACGGCGATCCCGGTGGATTTGCGTATCCGTACCACTTCCAGCGGTTTGCAGGATGTTGGCACGCGCGACGGGCTGCGGATCATCGTTCAGGCTTATACCGTCTGGCAGGTGAAAAACGATCCTCAGCACGTGCAGCGTTTTATCCGCGCGGTACAAAATCAGCCGGATATGGCGGCTGCGCAGATACGGACGTTTATCGGCTCGGCGCTGGAAACGACCACCAGCGGTTTTGCGCTGGCTGACCTGGTGAACACCGACGCCAGCAAAATCCGGCTTTCCGGTTTTGAGCAACATCTGCATGACCAGATCGCCCGCCAGCTGCTCGACAGCTACGGCATCGAACTGGTGCAGGTTGGCGTTGAGCGGCTGACGCTGCCGTCAGTGACCTTAGATGCCACCGTTGACCGCATGCGGGCTGAGCGGGAAACCATTGCTACCGAGCGCTCTGCCGAAGGCAAGCGTCAGGCGGCTGAAATCCGGTCTTCCGCTGAACGTGACGCCCGCGTTATTAAGGCGGATGCCTCAGTCAATGCGGCCAATATCGAAGCGCAGGCACAGGTGCAGAGTGCGGCAATCTACGCCAGGGCCCGCGCCGGTAATCCTGAACTCTACGATCTGCTGCGCTCGCTCGACACGCTGAGCAGCGTCATCACGCCGGGCACGCAACTGGTGCTGGGCACCGATGCGGCACCGTTCCGCCAGCTGGTCGAAGGCCCGCCTGCATTACCCGCTGCCCCGGCTAACGGAACGCGCCCATGAATCCGTTATCCCGTTTTCAGGGAAATGCGTGGTTTCAGGCGGGGCGTCTGGCGTATCTGGCGCTGTTCGCCATGACGCTGATTGCTGCGGCGAGCTGGCTGTTTTCCAACGTCCGGCAGATAGAGCCGGACAAGCGCGCGGTGGTGATGCGGTTTGGTGCCGTTTCGCGCACGGCGGGAGCCGGGCTGTTGCTGGCATGGCCGGAACCGCTGGAACAGGTTGAAATCTTACCCGCGGCCGATCGGGTGATCGAACATCATGTCACCGCCTTGCTGAGAACCGACATTGTGCCCGCATGGAACAATACCGGTGGCGAGAAAAGTGATGCCGTCGCCGGTGCGGGATATTTACTGACCGGAGATTCCGGCGTGGTTCAGCTGGATGTACAGGTGTACTACGTGATAACCGATCCGGTGGCATTTGTGCTGCAAGGCGAACACGTGTTACCGGCGCTTGACCGTTTAACCGGGCATGCGGCGGTGGCGATTTGTGCCTCACGGGATCTCGACACCATTCTGGTCGCCCGGCCGGAAATAGCTGGCAACGGCAACAATATCGCCGAACGCCGCGAACGGCTGCGCGGCGATTTGCGTCAGGGCATAAATCAGCAACTGGCGGCGCTGAGCGCGGGCGGGAGCAGTACCGGTATCGAAGTCCGCCGCGTTGACGTGCAGTCGTCCCTGCCACCGGCAGCAGTGGATGCGTTCAATGCGGTGCTGACGGCCAGCCAGCAGGCGGATCAAAACATCGCCAGCGCCAGTAATGAGGCGGCGCGTGTTCATCAGGACGCCGTTCAGTCGGCAGACCGCGCTTTACAGGTTTCCCATGCCAGAGCCAGCGAGCAGATTGCCCGGGCGTCCACAGATACCGCGACCATAGTACAGCTGGCCGGCGACCATTCGCCGGAATTGCTGTGGCGTTTGTGGCGTGAACGGATGCCTGCGATCCTCGCGCATGCCGGCAGCGTCACTGCTGTTGATCCCCACGACGACGCGCATCTGATCCTGCCGGGGCCAGACCGTCCGACATCTCAACCCTGAGGTATTGCTTCCGTGACTTCTTTTTCCTCTGAAGAACCGCACACGTCGCCCGCAAAAAGCGTGCTGTTAACGCGCCATGAACAGCGAAATATGGCGGTGCAGCTTTTGCTGGCGATGGCCGCATTTGGTCTGTTGCTGTGCGGCTGGCTCTGGAAGTGGCTGTATCCGCAGCAAAGCGACGTCGGGCAAATTCTGTTTGGCGTGGCGTCACTGCTGGTCGCGGTGCCGGTGCTGCGTTCGGCAATTTACAGCTTACGCAGCCCCAGTCTGCACGGCGTGACCGATCAGCTGATTGCCATCGCGATGCTGGGGGCGTGGGCAACCGGCGACCTGATGACCGCCGCATTGCTGCCGGGCATTATGATTTTTGGTCATATTCTGGAAGAGCGTAGCGTGATCGGTTCGCAGGAAGCCATTGACGCGCTGAGCCATCTGACGCGCAGCCGCGCCCGGCGGATTTTGCCTGACGGTGAAATTGAAGAAATCGATAACCACCAGCTGCGAACCGGCGACCGGGTTGAAGTCCGCGCTGGTGACCGGTTGCCCGCCGATGGCCGTGTGTTATCCGGCAGCGCCAGTCTGGATACTGCGCCGATCACCGGCGAATCCGTGCCACAGGAAGCCCGCGCAGGCGATGACGTTTTCGGCGGGGCCATTAATCTCGACGGATTACTCAACGTTGAAGTCACGCGCACCGGCGCGGACGCCACGCTGGGTAAAGTGATTGCGCTGATGCAAAAAGCCGAACACGCCAAACCGCCGATCACCCGTTTGCTCGAACGCTATGCCGGGCAATATCTGGTGCTTATTTTACTGATTGCCGCCGCGACCTGGTTTATCACGCGTGATGCCCATGCCATGCTGGCGGTACTGGTGGCGGCCTGTCCGTGCGCGCTGGTGCTTTCCGCGCCCGCCACGGCCATTGCCGGGATCGCGGTGGCGGCGCGTCACGGGATCCTGATCCGCAGCTCCGCATTTCTGGAAGAACTGGCGGACCTGAACGCCATCGTTGTCGATAAAACCGGCACGCTGACGCACGGTGAACTGCATTTGCAACGCACGGTGCTGGGCGCAGAGGCGTCTTCGGATGCGGTGTTCCGGCTGGCGGCCAGCCTGGGTGCGGCGAGCAGCCATCCGGTCAGCCGTGCGCTGGCAAAATTACTGCCGCGTGAACAATATTTACCGCTGGACGACGTGTCAGAACAGCAGGGCATGGGCGTGCGTGCGCGTACCGCACAGGGCGACGCGCTGTTAGGGCGCCCGGCATTTTTCAGCCAGAACAATATCCCGGTGAATAACGAACCTGAACACGACGGGCCGCTGGTCGGGCTGGCACTTAACGGGCGTTTTCTCGGCTGGCTGCTGCTGGCCGATTCGCTCAGGCCGGAGGCGCAAACGGCGCTGGCTGAACTGCGTCAGCTTGGGCTGCAAAGACAACTTTTGCTGACCGGCGATCGCGCCAGCGTAGCCAACCGTATTGCCGGAGAACTGGGCATCAGTGATGTCGTTGCGCAGGCGTTACCGGAAGATAAACTGCATCAGGTTTCAGCCGAAATCGCACAAGGGTTCCGGCCAATGGTGGTCGGGGACGGTATCAATGATTCTCTGGCGTTAAAAGCGGGCGTGGTGGGCATTGCAATGGGGGCGGGTGGCAGCGATATTGCGCTGGCTTCCGCCGACGTGGTGCTGATCGGCAGCGATCTGCGGCGTCTCGGGACTTGCGTTCGGCTGAGCCGTGCCTGCCGTAAGACGCTCAAAATCAATGTTTTCATCGGGCTGGGCTGGACGCTGGTAGTGATGGCAGCGGCGGCTATGGGGTTACTCGGCGTGGCCGGTGTACTGATTGCCGCTTTATTGCATAACCTGAGCACCTTGCTGGTGCTGGGCAATGCCGGACGCTTACTGCGGTTTGACGAACCCCTGTAAGTCAGTCAGTGAAAATTAAAACGGGCGCAAAAGTTGCGCCCGTCAGCAGGAATAGCGGTCAGCCTGCGCGGATTAAAGTTCGGCTTTAAACGTGTGCAGACGACGCATGGTTTTTTCCAAACCGTCTTTCATCAGCAATTCAGTGCAGCGCAGTGATTCATCAATCGCATCATCAATCAGCTTCTGTTCACTGGCTGGCGGCTTGCCCAGGACAAATCCCACCACTTTGCTTTTATCGCCCGGATGGCCGATGCCAATGCGCAGACGGTAGAAATTCGGATTACCGCCGAATTTGCTTTGAATATCTTTCAGGCCATTGTGGCCGCCGTTGCCGCCGCCAAGCTTAATTTTCGCCATGCCCGGCGGGATATCCAGTTCATCGTGCGCGACCAGAATTTCGTCCGGCTCAATGCGGTAGAACTGCGCCATCGCCAGAACGGCTTTACCGCTCAGGTTCATGAAGGTGGTCGGCACCAGCAAACGAACGTCCTGACCTGCCAGGGATAAACGCGCGGTATAGCCAAAAAACTTACTTTCTTCTTTTAACTGCTGGTTGTGCTGGCGGGCCAGAAGATCAACATACCAGGCGCCCGCGTTGTGGCGGGTTTGGGCATATTCGGCTCCGGGATTGGCCAGCCCGACGATCAATTTAATGCTGCTCACGGTTTTCGCTTCTTAATCGGGTGAGGTTTAGCGGGGTAGTTTACCTGTCCGTTTTCGCTGTGCCAAATATCCGGCCACGTTATTCGGTTAAATGGGGTCGTTTCTGAATAGTTTCCAAAGTTAATTATTAACTCTCCGAATGTATCTGACTGGAAAACGTAAAGAATTGTCATCTAATGTTCTCTGTCTGTGATCGTGACCGCAAAGTGAACCGGATGGGACGTCTATAGTTAAGGCAGGAAATGACAAGACAGCAATGATGCTAAGACTATCGACAACCGGAGGTGACAGATGAAACGTAAAACCGCAATGAGACTGGGCAATGCCCTGATGGGACTCGGTTTGCTCACAATGGTCGGTGGCGTTGGTTATTCCATTTTAAATCAATTGCCTGAACTGGGATTACCGCAGTTTATGGCTCACGGTGCTGTCGGCAGTATTTTCATCGGGGCTATTTTGTGGCTGGCCGGTGCCAGAGTCGGCGGGCGCGAACGCGTTGCAGATCGCTACTGGTGGGTGCGTCACTACGACTCACGGTGTTCAAACAGTAAGACACATCGCCATTCCTGATTAAACGGCCTGAAAAGAAAAAACCGTTGTCGCTCACGCTTCAACGGTTTTTTGCATTTCTGAATCAGTCAGTTTTTACAGAAAACAAAACGCCCCTGAAAAGGGGCGTTGTGATTAATGCTCGAACATTGCAGAAATGGATTCTTCATTGCTGATGCGGCGGATAGCCTCAGCCAGCATGCCTGACAGGGTCAGGGTGCGTACTTTTTTCAGTGCGCGGATTTCTGCGGACAGCGGAATGGTGTCGCATACAATCACTTCGTCGATGACGGAGTTTTTGATGTTTTCCACTGCGTTGCCGGAGAAAATTGGGTGAGTTGCGTAAGCGAATACGCGCTTAGCACCGCGTTCTTTCAGTGCTTCAGCGGCTTTACACAAGGTGCCACCGGTGTCGATCATGTCATCAACCAGCACACAGTCACGGCCCGCGACGTCACCGATGATGTGCATCACCTGAGAAACGTTGGCACGTGGACGGCGTTTATCGATGATAGCCATGTCGGTATCGTTAAGCAGTTTCGCCACGGCACGGGCACGAACAACGCCGCCGATATCCGGGGAAACAACGATTGGGTTTTCCAGATTTTGTTGCAGCATATCTTCGAGCAGGATAGGGCTGCCGAAAACGTTGTCTACTGGTACATCAAAGAAGCCCTGAATCTGCTCTGCGTGCAGGTCAACGGTCAGAACGCGGTCAACACCGACGCTGGACAGGAAGTCAGCCACAACTTTCGCGGTGATTGGCACACGGGCAGAACGCACCCGGCGATCCTGACGTGCATAGCCGAAATAAGGAATAACGGCTGTGATACGACCAGCGGAGGCGCGGCGTAAGGCATCAACCATGACGACCAGTTCCATCAGGTTATCGTTAGTAGGCGCGCAGGTGGACTGGATAATGAAAATATCTCCGCCACGTACATTTTCGTTAATTTGCACACTTACTTCACCGTCGCTGAAACGACTGACGGCGGCGTCACCAAGGCTGGTGTATAAACGGTTGGCAATACGTTGTGCTAGTTCCGGGGTGGCGTTACCAGCAAAAAGCTTCATATCAGGCACGAGAAGAACCTCAGGCTTGCGTCCAGGGAAGACATTGGCTTTTGGCACCACCGGGCGGTGAGCGGTACCAAAGCATTATGCTCACGATACTTCTAAATCTTACTGCTTAAACAAAAACCGGTGAATAATTCGCTGGCAAAGAACAGACACATAGCCGCTGTGACTCTCTACGCTTTGCCCGCAGTTCTCAACCCGGCTTCGCGAAAACGGTGTAACGGTGAAACGTTGACACCGCGTGCAACAAAACCCCGACTCCATGCCGGGATTTCATTTAAAACCTGACGGGCTTCGGATTCGGTGTCGAATTCGGCAAACACACAAGCACCTGTTCCGGTCAGTCGCGACGGCGCGTATTCTAACAGCCAAGAAAGTAGCTGTTCAACCTCGTAAAAACGTTTTCTCGCAATCGGTTCGCAATCATTTGCGTAAGGCGTGTTCAAAAGCACATTTACAGGGCGTTTTGGTGTATTTCTGGTCAGTTCCGGATCGCCGAAAATTACCGGGGTCGGAATGTGAACACCGGGATGAACTACCAGGAACCATTTTTCGTCCGGTGTGACCGGCTGCAAGATTTCACCAATGCCTTCGGCAAACGCGGCAAAACCCATCACAAATACCGGCACGTCCGCGCCCAGCCTGATGCCGAGTTCGGCCAGTTCCGTATCTGTCAGCCCGCAATTCCACAAGGTGTTCAGGGCAACCAGAACGGTTGCGGCGTTAGAGGAGCCGCCACCCAGGCCGCCGCCCATCGGGATCTGCTTTTGCAGGGAAATATCTGCGCCAAGCGGGTTTCCCGTGTGTTTCTGCAAAAGACGAGCGGCGCGCACCACCAGATTTTCGTCGTCTGAAACGCCTTCAACCGGTGTGGTCAGGGCGATAACGCCGTCGGTGCGCACGTTAAAACTCAGGCTGTCGCCGTAATCGAGAAACTGAAACAGCGTCTGCAAATCATGGTAGCCGTTGGGGCGCTGCCCGGTGATATAAAGGAACAAATTGAGTTTAGCCGGAGACGGCCACAATTGCTGCGTCATCTCAGTTTAATGTCCAGTTATCCATTTTCAGCTTGATGCGCTGTTCGCCCTGGGTCATTTCCAGACGTTGCGGCAGGGACGGTTTGGCGTCGTCGTCATAGGCCTGATACACCACGGTGCCGCTCTGACCATTCTGGCTGAACTTAACCTGGGAGAGACGATACTGGCTGTCGAGGGTGAAATCAGTGCCATCACCCGGCAGGCCAAGCATCCACAAACGCAGGTTGGACAGCGGAATCGACATGCCGGTCAGCTTACGGATCATATCGTCAGGATTGTCGCTGGTGTAATGCTTTCCTTCGTTATTGGTCAGCTGCGCGATACCACTTTGCACTTTCAGCTCCATTTCGGTGCTGCCAAGCGGATTGGTCAGCAGCAGACGGTAGCTTTCCGGGGAGTATTGTTGCCAGAAGAAGCGGGCATAGACTTTCTGTTTATCGGAAATGTAAGCGAAAGAGCCGCGGGTCTGATAATGCTCGAGTTGTTTGACCTGAGCTTCATGTTCACGCCATTGCGGAGACGTCGGGCTGGTCGCCGGACCTTTCGGCGCATTAATCGAACACGCAGCAAGCACTAAACTTGCCAGAGGGAGGAGGCGAACAAAATGTGTTTTACGCATTGGCATAACAGGTTAAATCCTTTGTGCTTTGGCGGCGGTGGCTTTTATAAACAGAAAAGGGGCCAGTCAAATACGGCGTGCGCTAGTTTAGCACAGCCAGCGCATCGGGTGATCGGCACCCGGTACAGATGATCGACGATCGGAGAGTTTTGGGACAATACTGATTTGTAAATGGATTTAACGTTAGATGCTGTACGGCTTTTATTGATCCCGCGCATCTTGTAGAATGCGCAGCAGACGTAAACCCATACTATTATAAAGTATAAGTCGATAATCGCTTCCCATATGACCCTGCTTGCATTAGGTATCAACCACAAAACCGCCCCGGTGTCTCTGCGTGAACGGGTAACATTTTCACCCGAGACTCTTAATCAGGCGCTCTCCAGTCTGCTCCAGCAACCGCTGGTGCAGGGCGGAGTCGTGTTGTCTACCTGTAACCGTACGGAGCTCTATCTGAGCGTCGAACAACAGGAAAACCTGCAAGAACAGCTGGTTAAATGGTTATGCGATTATCATCATCTCAGTGAAGATGAAGTCCGTAAAAGCTTGTACTGGCACCATGATAATGACGCCGTCAGCCATCTGATGCGCGTGGCGAGCGGGCTGGATTCGCTGGTATTGGGCGAACCGCAGATCCTCGGGCAGGTCAAAAAAGCCTTCGCCGAATCGCAAAATGGCCGTGCCGTTTCCGGCGAACTGGAACGTCTGTTCCAGAAATCCTTCTCCGTTGCCAAGCGTGTCCGCACTGAAACGGATATCGGCGCAAGTGCTGTTTCCGTCGCTTTCGCCGCCTGTACGCTGGCGCGCCAGATTTTCGAATCCCTTTCTGAAGTGAATGTGTTGCTGGTCGGTGCGGGTGAAACCATCGAACTGGTGGCGCGTCATCTGCATCAGCACAATGTCCGTCATATGATGATTGCGAACCGTACCCGCGAACGTGCGCAGGCGCTGGCAACGGAAGTTAACGCGGAAGTAATCAGTTTGCAGGATATTGATTCCCGTCTGGCCGAAGCCGACATTATTATCAGTTCTACCGCCAGCCCGCTGCCGATTATCGGAAAAGGGATGGTGGAACGAGCGCTCAAAGCGCGCCGTAATCAGCCGATGCTGATGGTCGATATCGCCGTTCCGCGTGATATCGAACCGGAAGTCGGTAAGCTTGCCAACGCGTATTTATACAGCGTTGATGACCTGCACAGCATTATTCAAAACAATCTTGCCCAGCGCAAAGCCGCTGCGATTCAGGCGGAAACCATCGTTGAGCAGGAAAGCTCAAACTTCATGGCCTGGCTGCGTTCGCAGGGAGCCGTTGAAATTATTCGTGATTATCGCTCACGTGCTGATATTATTCGCGCCGACGCACAAGCAAAAGCCTTAGCCGCCATCGCGCAGGGCGCTGACGTCGAAGCGGTGATCCAGGAATTAGCCCACAAATTGACCAATCGCCTTATTCACGCGCCAACCCGTTCTCTGCAACAGGCAGCCAGCGACGGTGATGTGGAGCGTTTGCAAATTTTACGCGACAGCCTCGGGCTGGATCAGCAGTAATTCTCCTTTTCTCACAGGGTTAAACACCACGCATGAAGCCTTCTATTGTTGCCAAACTGGAAGCGTTACAAGAGCGCCACGAAGAAGTGCAGGCGATGCTCGGCGATGCCAGCGTCATTGCCGATCAGGATAAATTCCGCAGTCTTTCCCGCGAATACGCTCAGTTAACGTCTGTTTCCGAATGTTTTCTGGCCTGGCGTCAGGCGCAGGAAGATTTAGAAACTGCCGAAATGATGCTCGACGATCCCGAGATGCGCGAAATGGCGCAGGACGAAATCAAAGACTGCAAAGCTACCCTCGAAGATCTCGAACAAAAATTACAGCTTCTGTTACTGCCGAAAGACCCTGATGATGAACGCGGGTGTTTCCTTGAAATTCGTGCAGGAACCGGTGGTGATGAAGCGGCGATTTTTGCCGGTGATTTATTCCGCATGTACAGCCGTTACGCAGAATCGCGTCGCTGGCGTGTGGAAATCGTGAGCGCCAACGAAGGCGAGCACGGTGGATATAAAGAAGTCATCGCCAAAGTGAGCGGTGAGGGCGCGTACGGCCAGTTCAAATTTGAATCCGGCGGCCATCGCGTTCAGCGCGTTCCGGAAACCGAATCTCAGGGACGTATTCATACGTCAGCCTGTACCGTTGCCGTGATGCCGGAAATTCCGGAAGCCGAATTGCCGGAAATCAACGCCGGTGATCTGCGCATTGATACGTTCCGTTCCTCCGGCGCGGGTGGTCAGCACGTTAACACCACCGATTCTGCCATCCGTATTACCCATATTCCGACCGGGATTGTGGTGGAATGTCAGGACGAACGTTCTCAGCACAAAAACAAAGCCAAGGCGATGTCCGTGCTCGGTGCGCGTATCCGTGCGGCAGAGGTGGCGAAACGTCAGGCGGAAGAAGCCTCTACGCGCCGAAACCTGCTGGGCAGCGGTGACCGTTCTGACCGTAACCGTACCTACAATTTCCCTCAGGGCCGCGTGACCGATCATCGCATCAACCTGACAATTTACCGTCTGGATGAAGTAATGGAAGGCAAACTCGACTCGCTGATCCAGCCGATTGTGCAGGAGTATCAGGCCGATCAGCTCGCAGCACTTTCTGAGCAGGACTAATGGATTTTCAGCGCTGGCTGCGTGAGGCTACGCGCCGTCTGGCTGCGGGTGAAAGCCCGAAGCGTGACGCTGAAATCCTGCTCGGCTTTGTGACTGGCCGGGCAAGAACCTACATTATGGCTTTTGGCGAAACACCGCTGACGGCCACTCAGCTTTTACAACTGGAAACCCTGCTGGCGCGACGCGAGCAGGGTGAACCCGTTGCCTATCTGACCGGTGAACGTGAGTTCTGGTCGTTGCCGCTGTCGGTTTCTCCCGCCACGTTAATTCCGCGTCCGGATACCGAATGTCTGGTCGAACAGGCGCTTGCCCGTCTGCCGTCTGAGCCGGTGAAGGTACTGGATTTGGGGACAGGAACGGGCGCGATTGCGTTAGCGCTGGCCAGTGAGCGGCCTGACTGTCAACTGACCGGTATCGATTTGCAGCCCGACGCGGTAACGCTGGCGAAACACAACGCGCAAAAGCTGAATATCACCAATGTGCGTTTTTTACAGGGCAGCTGGTTTTCGCCGGTCGCCGGTGAAACGTTCGCCCTGATCGCCAGTAATCCGCCGTACATAGACGCCTCGGATCCTCATCTTGCGCAGGGTGATGTCCGTTTTGAACCGTCAAGCGCGCTTGTGGCAGAAAATGCCGGTCTGGCTGATCTGGCTCATATTATTCAGACGGCACCCGCGTATCTTCAAAAAGGTGGCTGGCTGTTGCTCGAACATGGCTGGCAGCAGGCGGAAGACGTACAAAAACTGCTGTGCGATGCCGGTTATCAGCAAGTTTCGACGGTGAAAGATTATGGCGGCAACGATCGCGTCAGCCTCGGACAGCGGACTTCGTAGTCAAAATCATTGAATTTAAAACGATAAAAGAAGGAAACAGGCAATGGCGTATGTCTGGATAAAGCATCTCCATCTGGCCACAATCACCCTGAGTATTGCGCTGTTTGTTTTACGATTTTTTTGGAAATGGTCGGGTTCTGCTATGATGCAGAAACGCTGGGTGAAGATAGTTCCGCACATTGTGGACACCTTGCTGCTTTTAAGCGGCATTTCGCTTATCTTCATCACGCACTTTTATCCGTTCAGCCCACAGGGAACCTGGCTGACCGAAAAGATTTTTGGCGTTATTATCTATATCGCGCTGGGCTTTGTGGCCCTGAGCAAGCGACCTGTTAGCCAGAAAACCCGCTGGCTGGCCTTTATTCTGGCGCTCGCTTGCCTGTATCTGGTTCTCAAACTGGCGCTGACGAAAATACCGCTTCTAATGGGATAACTATGAGTACCCTTGCTGATTTTGAATTTAACACTACCCGGCTCAGTACCGGGGTGATCAAAGTAACGGAATCTGTGCGTTTTGATTTCAATGCGGACGATGTGCGCCAACAGCTGCAAACGCTGGTTGATGAAGCACGCCGCGTGGTTCCTGAGGACCTTGATCAGGATCAGCAGCTTGAAGTGTTGATTGAACTGTTTTACCGCACCTGGGGATTTGGTGGCGCGGGCGGTGTTTACCGCCTTTCGGACGCTATCTGGATCGACAAGGTGCTGGCTTCGCGTCAGGGCACGCCGGTTTCGCTGGGCGTGATTTTCCTGCACATCGCGCATGAGCTGGATTTACCGCTGATGCCGGTCATCTTTCCGACACAACTGATCCTCCGCGCTGACTGGATGGATGAAGAAATGTGGTTGCTCAATCCGATCAACGGCGACACGCTCAATGAGCACATGCTTAACGTGTGGCTGAAAGGGAATCTGGGCGTGACGGCGATTATCGAAGATGATGATCTGGAAGAAGCCGATAACACAATGATCGTGCGTAAAATGCTCGACACGCTGAAAGCGGCGCTGATGGAAGAAAAACAGTTCGAACTGGCGCTGCGGGCGAGTGAAACGGTTTTACAGTTTGATCCGGATGACCCGTATGAAATCCGCGACCGTGGTCTGATTTATGCTCAACTGGAGTGTGACCACGTGGCGATTTCCGATCTCAGCTATTTTGTTGAGCAGTGCCCGGAAGACCCGATTTCAGAAGTGATTAAAGTGCAGATCCACTCGATTGAGCACAAGCAAGTCACGTTGCACTGATTTTAAGTTACCTTACGTTATCACCGGATAAATGCTGATGAGACAACGCGTTGACGCATTTCACGGTGAAGGATTTACCATTAAAAAGGCCAAAGCATGAAACATAAAGTGGTTAGCATTCAGGACATTAAAGTCGCCAACGATCTGCCGTTTGTGTTGTTCGGTGGGATGAACGTACTCGAATCACGCGATATGGCGATGCGTGTGTGTGAACATTACGTCACCGTGACACAGAAACTCGGCATTCCTTACGTTTTCAAAGCGTCTTTTGATAAAGCCAACCGCTCATCTATTCATTCCTACCGCGGTCCGGGTCTGGATGAAGGTATGAAAATCTTCCAGGAACTGAAGAAAACCTTCGGCGTGAAAATCATCACCGACGTTCACGAATCCTGGCAGGCACAGCCGGTTGCAGACGTGGTTGATGTTATTCAGCTGCCTGCCTTCCTGGCTCGTCAGACTGATCTGGTTGAAGCGATGGCGAAAACGGGTGCCGTGATCAACGTGAAAAAACCACAGTTCGTGAGCCCGGGGCAGATGGGTAACATCGTGGATAAATTCAAAGAAGGCGGCAACGATCAGGTTATCCTGTGCGATCGCGGCAGTAACTTCGGTTACGACAACCTGGTTGTCGACATGCTGGGCATGAACGTGATGATCAACGCAACGGGCGGTCACCCGGTGATCTTCGACGTGACTCACGCACTGCAAACCCGTGACCCGTTTGGCGCGGCTTCCGGCGGCCGTCGTGCGCAGGTTGCAGAACTGGCACGCGCAGGTATGGCGGTCGGTATCGCAGGCCTGTTCATCGAAGCACATGAAGATCCGGCTCACGCGAAATGCGACGGCCCGTCAGCGTTGCCGCTTGACAAACTGGAGCCATTCCTGGTTCAGATGAAAGCCATCGACGATCTGGTGAAAAGCTTCCCGGCGCTCGATACCAGCAAGTAATTTGTGGTTTGAATGTCAGTAAAAAGGCGACCCTCGGGTCGCCTTTGTTGTTTCTACAACAGAAGTTTTAAAGATTTACAGCGCCTCCGCCAGACTCCCGTGGAAGCTCAGGCGGCCTTCGACCGGCTGCATTCTGGCGCGCGCCAGCGTTTTCAGAGGCTGAAAAGGGATTTCTGCAATGCGCAGTTCCGTATCTTCCGGCAGTGTGTCGATGAAATTGCGTAAGGCGTTAACGCCGCCGGCATCAAGAACGGCGACGCGATCCCACAGCAGGACGATCACTTTTTTGCCCCCGGCTCGCGCCTGGAGTTCACTGAAAATGCGCTCGGCGGCAGCAAAGAATAACGGCCCGTTGACGCGCAGAACCAGTGTGTTATCCGGTGTTTCGACGGCAACTTCAGTCAGGCGCGTCAGCCGGGCAATACGGCGCATAAACAGCAGTGAAGCCATCACAATCCCGGCCGTAATCGCAATCACCATATCGAACAATACCGTCAGGCTCATGCAGGTCAGCATCACCAGAATGTCGTCTTTCGGCGCGCGGCGCAGTAAATCCACCACTTTATGCGCTTCACTCATATTCCACGCCACCATCAGCAGCAGTGCTGCCATCGCCGCCAGCGGAAGCCACGAAAGCAGCGGAGCAAGAATGAGCAGGGCAAGAATGACCAGCAGAGAGTGAATAATGGCGGAAACCGGCGATGTCGCACCGGCACGCACGTTCGCCGCCGACCGCGCAATGGCCGCCGTGGCAGTAATACCGCCAAAGAACGGGCTGACCATGTTGCCAATACCCTGACCGATCAGCTCATTATCCGAGTGGTGTTTTTTGCCGGTCATGCCGTCGAGCACCACCGCGCACAGCAATGATTCAATCGCGCCGAGCATCGCCATGGAAAATGCGGCGGGGAGCAATGCCTGAACCAGCGACCAGCTCAGGCCGCTGCCGTCAGGCTGTGTCCACGGCAGCGCGAACTGCGGCAGGATCGGCGGAATGCCGTTGCCCTGCGTGCCATCCGGCAAAAGGAAGTGAAAACGCGAACCGATGGTGGCAACCGGATGCCCGGCCTGCATGAAAACTGCCATCACGGCGCAACCGGCGAGTAATGCAGGCAGATGGCCGGGCACGCGCAGCCCGAGCTTCGGCCACAAAATCAGCACGCCAAGCGTGACGATACCAATTGCCGCATCGCCGATATCCAGCGTTGGCAGCGCCATCACCAGCGCGGCAACTTTACTGAGGTAATGTTCCGGCACGCTCGTCATCGTCAGGCCAAAGAAATCTTTGAACTGCATCGTCCCGATGGTGATCGCAATGCCCGACGTAAAGCCGAGCGTCACCGGCAGCGGAATATATTCGATTAACCGGCCAAAACGCGCGAGGCCCATCAGCAGCAGAATAAACCCGGACATCAGCGTCGCCAGCAATAATCCTGATAAACCGAACTGCTGTGAAACCGGATAGAGAATGACGACAAACGCCGCCGTGGGGCCGGAAACGCTGAAACGCGAGCCACCGAAAATGGCAATAACGATGCCCGCAATTGCCGATGTGTACAGCCCGTACTGCGGCGGAACCCCGCTGCCAATCGCCAGTGCCATCGCCAGCGGGATGGCGATGATTCCCACGGTGACGCCTGCAATGGCATCTTTGAGTAAACGCTGAAGGGTATATTTTTCACGAAAACAGGCGTCTGTCAGGGCGCTGAAAAGGCTGACATGGCGTCTTCCTGAGGTATTCATAGGGCGTAAACCACCTGGAGAAAATATTGAAAAGAACCCGGTCTTCCTTCACCGGAAATTTGTAGCCTACGCCGGTTACACTGATTTTGCATGGACCTAAATCAAAGCAGGGCAATGCAGCCGGATACGGACTTCGCATTATTATGATTGCTGGCAATGTGACGTGTCGCCAGTTATTTCACTGACGCACACGACGGAGGCATTCATCATCTATATTTAAGTTAATACCCGTAAATCGGTCAGGGAAAGCGTGAGAGGGCGCCGTTATCTATGCCGGACATCATGTCACTGGGAAGTTTGTATGGGGATATTTGCGTCACCTACGCCACGCTTTCAATCAGTTTTTTTGTACTGAGCCGCAGTGAACCTTTTACGTTTAAAGGCGCCCACTGGAAACGGCTGGCGTTTGGATTGGTCGCGGGGATCACGGCATTATACCTGCGCGGTAACCAGCTGGTGCTGACCGAAAATCTGTCGTTCAGTTTTGAAATGTTGCCGATGATTTTAGTGACTTTTTTCGGCGGCTGGCTCAGCGGGTTAACCAGCTATTTCGTGGCGTTTCTCTTCAGCGGGATGTTCACGCTGAATAATCTGTTTATGGGCATTATTCTCGGCACGCTGTTTTTATTTCGCGTCTGGAGAAGGCGTAAACATCGCGAACTGTATATTACGATCGTGCTGGTCGGTATTTTCCGTCTGGCGCTGGTTTCCGGAATTCACGGTATTGAAGTGCCGTGGACCGAGCTGATTTTTTATCAGGCGATTGCCGCCTGCTGCATGATCCTCTGTTATCACGCGCTGAATTATAAAGAAATATACATGAATAAAGTCTTCACCATCCGCGTGAAGGCCGCAACCGATGAGCTGACGCAAATCAATAACCGCGCCAGTCTGGATTACTGGCTGGCTCAGCGGCAAATTCAGCGCGAAGCCTGCGGGTTAATTCTGCTGGATATTGATAACTTCAAACGTGTAAATGACACGCTAGGCCATCTGGTGGGCGACCGTGTATTAATTGAGGTAGGACGATTATTACGTCACCTGACGCGCAACGAGGATTTTGCCGGGCGTTACGGCGGCGAGGAGTTTCTGGTGATGACGTCAGCGTATGATCCTGCCACATTACTGGCGATTGCAGAACGTATCCGCAAGGAAGTGGAGGATTGCGTGATTATCCTCGAAGATGGCCGCACGCTGAGAGTGACAGTGTCACTGGGGGTATCGCTATATTTACCCGGCATGATTATCCGTAAATCGCTGAAACTGGCCGATTTTTCGTTATACGAAGCGAAACGGAAAGGGAAAAACTGCGTTGTAGCCAGTTCAATTCTGACGCTGGCCGCGCTCGGCGCTAAACGCCATCCGCAAAGAATGTAAAAAGGAGCCTTTACGGCTCCCTGTTTACCGCTACTTCTGCGTGCCTTCTTCAATTTTTGGCGGATAGGTCAGATCCGCGTCTTTACGCATTTTCGCCACGTCTTTCGCCGTCACCGTTGCGCCTGCCGGATCCCCAAACTGCGTACTGACATAGTTGCTCAGCGTCGCAATCTGCTCATCATTCAGCTGGTTAGCGAACGAAGGCATCATGATTTCGCCTTTATCCATATGGCGCTGGACGCCGTTTAAGATCACCGAAACCTGATTCCGGCTGTCATATGAACCGGTGCTGGTGTGGCTGAACAGCGACGGATAGGCGTGGAATCCTTCTCCGCTGCCCGCGCCGCCTTTACCGTGACAGGCTGCGCAGCTGGCGTTAAACAGCGCGGCGGCGGATTCATTCACCGTCTGGCCTTCGGCGCGCAGAGGATACACATCCTGATTCTGTTGGCCCCAGGCATCGCGCGGTTTGGTCTGCTTGTCGTCACCAACAGCCGGTACGGAACGGATATAGGTCGCGATCGCGTTCAGGTCGCTGTCAGACAGATGTTGCAGGCTGTGCTCGATAGCTTCACCCATCGCACCGGACGCTGACGCTTTCCCGGCCACAAAACCGGTTTTCAGGTACGTCACCAGTTCCTGTTGCGACCAGGTGCCGATCCCGGCGTTTTTGTCCGGCGTGATGTTAAACGCCACCCAGGAACCTAAATCACCGCCGGAAAACGCTTTGTTGGTGTCCATGCCCATGGTCAGCGTGCGCGGCGTGTGGCAGGTGCCACAGTGTTCAAGCGCTTCCACCAGATAAGCCCCACGGTTCCAGTCCGCAGATTTGGAAGGATCGTTTTTCAGCTCGCCTTTATCGAAGTTAAATAACTTCCACACGCGCATGCCCCAGCGCTGGTTGAACGGGAAAGACAAATCGGTTTGCGGCCCGGCGGAATGCACCGCGGGCAGCGACATCAGATAAGCTTTCACCGCCAGCACGTCGTCGCGTCTCATCTTAGTGAAAGAGTCATACGGCATCGCCGGATACAGCTGTTGTCCGTCTTTGCCGACACCTTCCCGCACCGCACGCACGAACTCATCATCCGTCCAGCTGCCGATACCAAATTCTTTATCGGAGGAAATATTGGTGCCGTAAATCACCCCAAACGGCGAGGCCAGCGGGTAACCGCCGCCAAATTTCGCGGTTTTATCCGCACCCGGTGCCGTATGACACGCGGTGCAGTCACCGGCAGTCGCCAGATATTCGCCGCGTTTGATAAGTTCTGCATTACCGGAGGCGTCATCCGCCCAGGCGCTGGTCGCTGCCACTAACGGCAGCATCGCCAGCATGAATTTCATTTTCATTGCTCAGTCCTCAGAAAATCAATCAGGCCAGGCTTTTCAGCACCGTGTCCGCCATGCGTAATGCCAGTGCTGTACCGGACAGCGTGGAGTTCACCGTGGAGGCCGACGGCATAATGCCGGTACCGGCAATGAACAGGTTCGGGTGGTCATGCGTACGACAGTCGCCATCCACCACGGAATCCTTCGGATCGCTGCCCATAATCATGGTGCCGGTGATGTGCTGGTTGTTGTCGTAAACGCCACGCTTGCTGTACACCACTTCGGTGCCGCCCATCTCTTTGACGATCTTCTGGAAATCGAGCATTGACTGGTCATAGCCGCGATGTACGTATTCCGGGAATTTGTAGTGGACTTCCAGACGCGGAATGCCCCATTCGTCTTTCTCAGTTTTACTCAGCACCACGCGGTTTTCCGGCTCCGGCAGCATTTCCAGCAGGCATTTCAACTGGATAAAACGCTCGGACTGGAACGCCAGTTTGTCGTTCAGCGCTTTGCCGTAATAGCCCTGACGCACCAGCCGTTCCGTGAGATAACGCACCGGAGACGTATTGGCGACGTCGATACGTAACGCGGATCGGTCGCTGCGGAATTCACCGTCGCGCAGGTTATTGATACTGCCCGGACGCATCGGGCCGCGGCCGAAATACACCGGTTCATCGGCATAGAACTCTACCGAGGTGCCGGGGTGATCCATCAGGTTACGGCCGACCATGCCGGAACTGTTGGCGATGCCGTCTGGGTATTTATCACTGGTGGACATCAGCAGCAGTTTCGGGCTTTCGATGCCGTTGGCGGTCAGGACGAAACGCTTACCGGTGACTTTGTGCGTGACTTTGTCGGCGTCGAGATAATGCACGGCAACAATCTCACCGCTGTCGCTGGCTTCAATCTTGTACACCACGGCATTGGCAATCACGCGGACACCGGCTTCGATGGCTTTACGGGCGGAAATGCCGCCGTGGTATTGCGCATCAATCGGGCAGACCGGCATGCAGTTATTGTTGCCGCAGCAGGCAGGGCGGCCATCGTAAGGAATACTGTTGCGCGCCTGCGGGCCGATGCCCAACACATAACCCAGTTTGGCAATACGTTTGCTGATGCGGTCAAAGCCGTAAGGCAGCGGAATGCCCGGCAGCGGATACGGCTGCGAACGCGGGGAATCCAGCGCATCGTCACCGGAAACGCCCATCTGTATTTCGGCTTCGGTGTAGTACGGTTCCAGCTCTTCATAACTGATGGGCCAGTCGCGTCCGATGCCGTACAGCGTTTTGATTTTCATGTCGTTTGGCAGCAAACGGAATGCCTGTCCCGCCCAGTGCCAGGTAGTGCCACCGACGCCGCGCAGGTATTGCGCGGCATACAGATCCGGACCTTTCTGGATCAGATAGTTGTTATCTTTTGGCTGGAATTTGGGTTGCGGAGCCCAGGGTTTTGGCGGATAGGGTTCGGTAAAATCGCCTTTCAGTGGCGACTGACGAAACAGTTCGACTGCTTCGTCACGTTTGATCACCGGGCCGGAATCCAGCATCAGCACGGAAACACCGGCTTTCACCATTTTCAGCGCGGCAAGAGAACCGGCGATACCGGCACCAATGACGACGACGTCAGCATTCAGCGCATCAGCCATGAGTGACCTCCGGGGAATTTTGTTGCGTTGTGGCAGGTTTGTTAACCCAGAAATTCGGCTCACCCGGCGCGTAGCTTGGCGGCAGCAGGTTATTTTTCAGCAGCTGATAGCTGACGATGTTTTCGAATCCGATGCATTTCTGGCTGCCGGGCTGGCCGACCACGCCGAGGTACCAGCCGCTGACCAGTTGCTGATAGAGCTGCGCCAGTTCCGCGGGTTGTTGTGCCAGCAGCTGATGCAGGTCATCGCCGACCACGCCGTCATGTGCGGTGAGCAGCGCGGAAAGGGCGTCGAGCTGGGCATCAAGTTGCTTATCATGCAGCCAGCTGTAGAGTGCCTGGCCGAGATGCGGTTCGAGCGACGCCATGCCGGTCAGCTGTTTTGACAGCGTCATAAACCCGGCGGGCATGGTGATGGCTGAAGCCAGTGGTGGTGCGGCATGCGCCAGTGTGGCAAATACGCCACCGCCAAGCAGCTGGCTGCCAAAACCCGCAGCCAGCACGCCCGCGGTGCCGAGAACCATCCGGCGACGAGAGAGATTGATCATGCTGAAATTCCGTATACGTTCTGAAACGGCCACGGGCGTGACCGTCAACAAGAAGGATTGTAGAAAAGTGCCTGTTATTTCAGGACGCCGGCCGCTTTTTCAGAAGACTGGTTATCAATATCCTGCTTCGGTGTGCTGACGCCCACGGCGCCAACCACTTCGCCGTTCAGGGTCAGCGGGAACCCGCCGCCCAGCGCAACCGCATGCGGGATCGCCAGCACCGTGGTTTCGCCACCGGCCAGACGCTGCATGAATTTTAGCGACGGCGCGTGATACAGCGCAGAGGTGCGGGCTTTACCGATTGACGCATCGACACAACCGGCCGGAGAACCGTCGAGGCGCTGGAATGCCAGTAATGAACCAGATGCGTCAACAACGGCCACGCAGCCGGTGCTATGCTGTTCGGCCAGCGTGGATTTAACGCTGTCGATCACTTTGGCTGCCTGGGCATTATCGAGCTGAGGATGCCCGGCAGCGAAGGCGGATGTGGCAGAGAACAGCAGTGAGGAGACACAAAGTAGTGTTTTAGCGGTGTGTTTTTTTACAGACATAGACTCATCCCTTGTAACAGTAGCAACAACATTGCCTTGAAAGTGTTTTGAAATAAAAACGCTGAAAATAAATAAGTTAAAAGCCAATAACGTTGTCGGGCTGAGCATTTATCGATGCTTCTTAATGCCACAACGAAGAAAGTGTTATTGCTTTTTGTTTCGTGGATGTTAATTCAATTAACAAAATAGCAGAAGTGACGGTTGCGGCTGGCAACTAATTCTTACAGGGGGTTTGTGGGGGTATTTTCATCAAATCGGGCTTGCAAGCCTTGCAGAATAAGGGGTGAGCATTTTGTGCTGTTATGTACCAAGTGATCCGTTTGTATTAACGAAGTGTGATCCAATTAACAAAAAAACCTCCCGTTAAAGAGGTTTTTTGTGATGGCATATGCGCGAGATTTCAGTGCGTCATGGGAAACAGGCTGCCTTCCGGTGAGAGCCCCGCAATGGCGCGATCGCGGTTTTCCAGCCAGGCGATAATACTGCTTGCCGCCTGACGTCCGTCGTCCATTGCGGTCACCACAAGATCCGCGCCGCGCACCGCATCGCCTCCGGCAAAAATCTGCGGATGGCTGGTCTGGTTCGGGAAAGCTCCCGCGTGCGACGTGACCAGACGCCCGGCCGAATCACGCTCAACGGCCAGTTCGTTCAGCCACGGCATGGCGTGCGGCTGGAATCCGAACGCCATGATAATGGCATCGGCCTCAAGCAAAAATTCAGAACCGGGGATCGTTTCGGGGCGACGCCGTCCGCTGGCATCCGTTGCGCCGGGGGCGGTGCGTAACAAACGGATCCCGCAAACAACATTTCAGCCTTGGTAATTAACCACAAATAAATAAAGGTTAATTTTGCGTCCAGATTTTGAGCGAATTTTCAATTGGGCGTCAGCACGGGTTTTCCCGTCAGGAACAGGCATTTTTACAGGTTTTAAGTGAGGTCAACTTCGGGGGAAATCATTCACCGAACTTGTCGCCACCCCGCATTGACCCGGAATAACCGGTAAACGCGGGGCGGCGGATGTGGCCGGTTTATTTCGTCGCCGGCCAGCTGATACGGCATTCGTCACGACGGAAATTCAGTACACGGCTGCGGTTTGATACCAGCCGGACGCTGTAACCCTGGAAGTAGAGGCAGAAGTTTTTCTTCCACGGCCCGTCGGGGAGTTCGACCAGCAGACGCCCTGCGCCGAGCGACGTCAGTTGCCCGCAGGCGCGTAAAGTGCCGACGCCAATCCTGAGCTGATCGCCTTCGATATCAAACGCGGCTTTGGATTCGGGATGGTACCAGCGCCCCTGAACCATTTTCAGGCAATCATTGGGTACGACTGGCGTGAAATACCGCGATGCATGGCCGATTTCTCCCTGAATTGCTTTGCCGTCCCAGCGCAAACGCATCGGCATGTGTGCGGAAAGCGTAATGGCTTCTTCTGCATCTTCGCCCTGATATAAGTTGTCGGCGGAACCGAGATAGCTGGCGGTGCCGTTGCTGACTTTCAGCCAGTACGGCTCGGCGGTGCTGGCGTAAAGACCGTCCGGCAGCGCGTTGCTGCGCGGCGGTAACGGGGCGGCGAGCAGGGCGGACATGACTTCCAGTGCGTGAGTGTACGCGGTGGTGTCTTCACGGTTGGAAACCAGCGCCACGCCGGCGTCCAGCTCAGGATGCAACAGGAAATAGGTTTTGTAGCCGGCATGCGAGCCGCCGTGGCCGTAAACCGTATGTTCACCGATTTGTGAAGACGTGGTGCCCAGACCGTAAGCCGACGGAATATCGCCGTGCAGATAACGTTGCTGTGTGAGGGTTTTCAGCACGCCTGCGCCGGGGCCGGTATTGCTGAGTAAGCTTTGCAGCCAGACGCTCAATGATCGCGCGCTGCCGGTCAGGCTGCCGGACGCAGAAAGATGCAGACCTGCGACGGCGGTTTTCCAGCCGGTCGCATCCTGCCAGTAGCCTGGCACCAGCCCGTGGACGATATCAAACCAGGTTTCCGGCGCGTGGAAAGCAATGTCCAGCGGTTGCGCGATATGCTTTTGCAGCAGGTCTTCGAACAGAATGCCTTTTTGTTTCAGGATCTCCTCCACCAGCCGGTAGCCGGTATTACTGTAAGAAATCTCGGTACCCGCCGGGAAATTCAGCGCGCCGTCCTGCGCCAGAAAATCCATGATCGCCCCGGCTTCGCTGACGTTATAGACCGATACGCCCAGCAGCGATAAGGTTTCGCGCACGTCCGGCAAACCGCCGGTCATGTCCAGCGCCTGACCTATCGTCACTTGTGCCATCGGGGCTTTTAGCTGGGGTAAATACTGGCCGAGGGTATCGCTGAGGGAAAGTCCTGCATCACTGCGAAGCAGTGCGAGAGCGGCAAAAATATGTTTGGTGACGGAGGCATAACGCACAACGGAATCAACGCTGAAAGGTTCGGTGGTCGTCAGATTCGACAGGCCGCCGGTGGCGTAAGCGCGCAGCGTTTTGCTGTCAAAAAGGGTGATTGCGCCACCCGGTTCACCGGGTTTATTCCATTTTTCAGTGATGCGTTTTGCTGTCGTTTCAGCCGCCTGCCACTGTAAAGCAGACTGTGCGGTGGATGTCATTAACATCTCCTTAATTGTCCATCAGTGAATAAGACGGGCAGCCCGGACTGCCCGTGAAAACCGAATCCGCCGCCGGGGCTATTCGGGCTCCTCTAAACTGAGACTTAACGATCTTAACTCTGCTGTGTGCGGATGGGTGACGTTGCCTGTCCGCAAATCGTCTGCACTCAGAAGCTCGACCATTTCACCACCAATCATGACGCCGATGCTGGTGCAAAGATGCGCTACGACGGCCAGATTGTGGCTGACCAGAATATAGGTCAGTTTCCGGCGCTCACGCAGATCGCTCAGCAGGTTCAGAATTTCGGCCTGAACCGAAACGTCCAGCGCCGACGTAGGTTCATCAAGCAACAGGATTTCCGGTTCTGAAATCATCGCCCGCGCAATCGCCACACGCTGGCGCTGTCCGCCGGAAAGCTGGTGCGGGAAGCGAAAACGCACTGCCTGCGGCAGCCCGACTTCAGCCAGAGCGCCGGTAATGCGCTTTTCGATATTCAGGAAACCGTGAACGATCAGCGGTTCACTCAGAATGCGGTCGATGGTCTGACGCGGATGCAGCGAGCCGTACGGATCCTGAAAAACCATCTGCACACGGCGGAAAAATCGTTTCTGCCGCACCGGCATCTGGTCTTCGCCGCCAATCACCATTTCACCCGACCACGACCGGTTCAGCCCGGCCAGCGCGCGTAAAATCGTGGATTTACCCGAGCCGCTTTCGCCGACAATGCCAAAGCATTCGCCGGGTGCCACGCTGAAGCTGACGCCTTTGACCACTTCCGTATCGCCGAACGCAATGCGCAGGTTATTGAGGATGATTTTGCTGTTATCTAAAGAAGGGGATTCTACTGTCATGAGGTTTTCCAGGCTTCATCACGCACCAGCACCGGCAGTCTGTCACGCGGATGTTTCAGCGACGGCAGGCATTCCAGCAACCCGCGCGTGTAAGGATGTTGGGCTTTCAGCAAATCACCGGCCTGTAACGTTTCGACGATGCGCCCCGCGTACATCACCGCCACGCGGTCGCAGAATTTGGAGACCAGCGGCAAATCGTGGCTGATCAGAATCAGGCCCATTCCGCGGCTGGACACCAGGTCATCCAGCAAACGCAGAATTTCTGCCTGAACGGTCGCATCGAGCGCGCTGGTGGGTTCGTCGGCAATCATCAGTTCAGGATCCGGTGCCAGCATCATGGCAATCATGACGCGCTGGCCCATACCGCCGGAGACTTCATGCGCGTAACGTTGTGCCACTTTATGCGGCTCACGGATTTTCACCTGATCGAGCAGTTCAATGGCAGCATTCATCGCCTGTTTGTTCGAGCCACCCTTGTGTGTCTGCCATGCTTCGGCCACCTGTTTGCCAACCGGCATCACCGGATTGAGCGAGTATTTCGGATCCTGAAGGATAAAGCCGACGCGCTTTCCGCGTATCTGGCGCATCTGTTTTTCACTGGCATTACGCAGATCAATGCCGTCGAAAGAGAGTGTTTCCGCGCGGCATTTCGCGCTGGACGGCAACAGGTTCATCAGACAGCGCGCGGTCAGGGATTTCCCCGAACCGCTTTCGCCCACGATACCGAACTTTTCCTTGCCCAGAGAGAGCGAAACGCCGCGAACAGCATCAAAACTTCCGCTGTTGGTCTGGAAGGTAATATGCAGATCTTTGATATCAACCAGCATCATTTCTCCTTAGGATCGAGGACGTCGCGCAGCCCGTCGCCGAGGAAGTTAAACGCCAGAGAAGTCACGAAAATGGCAATCGCCGGGATCAGTGGCACCCACCATTCGCTGAACAGGAAACGGCGTGCGGTCGCAATCATCGCGCCCCATTCCGGCGACGGCGGTTGTGCGCCCATGCCCAAAAATCCGAGGCTGGCGGCGGTGATAATGATCGAACTCATGTCCAGCGTAATGCGCACGACCAGACTTGGCACGCACAGCGGCATGATGTGACGAAGTACAATGCGGGCGGGCGTTGCGCCGGTCAGACGGCAGGCGGCAATGTAATCCGTGCCGCGCACCTGCATGGTTTCGGCGCGCGCCAGACGGGCATACGGCGGCCAGGCGGTGAGGGCGATGGCAAGAATGGCGCTTTCGATGCCGGGCTTAAGCGCCGCCACGAAAGCCAGCGCCAGAATCAGACGCGGGAAGGCCAGAAAGATGTCAGTGATGCGCATCAGAATGCGATCCAGCAAGCCTCCGGCGTAACCCGCGACGCAGCCGATCAACAGGCCAACCGGCGCGACAATTGCCACGACGATAATCACCATGCCGAGTGTGATGCGTCCGCCGTACAAAATGCGGCTAAGCGTGTCGCGGCCCAGTTCATCGGTGCCGAGCCAGTGCAGGGATGACGGTTTCGCCAGACGGTGCGCCAGATCCTGCGTTCCCGGATCATAGCTGGTCAGCCACGGCGCACAGATTGAAATCAGCAGAACCACCAGCACGGTAAACAGGCCGGTGATCGCCAGTGGATTTTTGCGCAGGCCAAGCCAGATACGGTATCTGCGCCCCCAGACCGCTTGCGTGCGGGTGTGAGGCGTATCCGCCAGCAGCCAGGCGCGGCTGCCTGCGCGGGGTTGCGATGTGACAGGTAAAATGCTCATGTTACGCGGGGATCCAATAGTCGGTAGAGAAGGTCGGCCAGCAGGTTAAGCAGCACGTAAATGGCGCCAATCAGCAAGGTGGAGCCGATGACCGGGTTCATGTCGGCGTTCATTAATGACACGGTGAGATATTGCCCGAGGCCCGGCCACGAGAAGACGTTTTCCGTGACCACGGCGCCCTCGAGTAAACCGGCGTAAGTCAGGGCCAGAACCGTAATCAGCTGAACGCCTACGGTCGGAAACGCGTGTTTCCAGATGACACGCTGTGCTGACAGCCCTTTGGCGCGCGCGGTGATGACGTATTCGCCGCCGAGCGCGTTGAGCATGAAAGTGCGGGTCATACGCGTGATGTAGGCCATGCTGAAATAGGCGAGGATCAGAACTGGCTGAGCCATGTGCGCCAGCGCATCCCAAAATGCCCCCATATCCCCGGCGATCAGCGAATCGACCGTCAGTAAACCGGTGACCTGCGGGATCATGTCCTGATAGATGATGTCCTGACGGCCCGGGCCGGGCGCGATGCCTAACGCGGAGTAGAAAATCAGCAGGCTGAGCAGCGCGAGCACAAACACCGGCAGGGAGTGACCGGCCAAACACACCACGCGGATGGTCTGGTCAATCCAGCTTCCCTGACGCGTTGCCGCCCAGACGCCCAGCGGAATGCCGACGATGGCCGCAATAATAATCGCCGCCGTGGCCAGTTCCAGCGTGGCCGGGAAGAAACGCGCGATATCCGTGGTGACCAGATTGGACGTCAGGGCAGACCGGCCTAAATCACCGTGAAAGACCTGACTGATGTAATGAAAGAACTGCATCCAGAGGGGCTGATCCAGCCCCATTTCATGACGAACCCGTTCAACGACTGCCTGCGGTGCATTGTCGCCCACCGCAGCCAGAACCGGGTCCGTCGGCATGACGCGACCGATAAAGAAAGTCACCACCGACAGACCAAACAAAGTAAGACAAACGCTGATGCAGGTACTCAGAAATCCATTGAGTCTCTTGCTCACGCTTTAACAACCTTCTCGTATGGGCTGGTGCTCATTACAGTCAATACCACACCGGAAATCACGTTACGGCAGGCGGCGGTCATGGTCGGTTGCAGCATGATGGCAAACGGGCTGTTTTCCATATGTTTGGTCTGCAACTCTTCGTAGAGTTTGATGCGGGTGGCGGGATCTGATTCTTTCAGCGCCTGAGTGCTGAGGTCAGAGATTGATTTATCCTGCCAGCTGCAACGCCACGCCAGCGTGCGGCTTTTCGCGGCATCGGTGTTATCCGGGTTGCTGCAAAAGGCTTCGGCGTTAGAGTTCGGGTCAAAGTAGTCCGCACCCCATTGGGTCATCGCCAGTTGTTGCTGACGCGCACGCATTTTGGTCAGTACCTGACGGCTTTCTGCCGCGAGCAGCGTCACTTTAATCCCGACTTCGGCGAGGTTAGATTGCAATGCCTGCACGATGTCAGAAGAAGGGGACGCGGAATAATGATCGAGCGTGATTTCAAACCCGTTCGGGAAACCGGCTTCGGCCAGCAGCGCTTTGGATTTCGCCACGTCGCGTTTGTACATGATGGTGTTCACCGCCGCCGGGAAACCTTCAGGCAGGAAGCTCTGATGGATTTTGTGCGTCAGCGGCACGATATGCTGCTGAATGTTTTCGTAATCGATCGCCCATTTGATCGCCTGCCAGACCTGCGGTTTCGCCAGGTTCGGGTGCGCGGTATTGGCGGAAAGCATGAATGTTCCGGCAATTCCTTTCTGAACCAGCGTGAAGTTTTTGTCTTTCAACAGCGGACGCAGCTGTTCGGTGGTCAGGTTACGTGCGATATCGATATCGCCTTTTTGCAACATCAGCAGCTGGGCAGACGGGTCGATAATGTGGCGCATGATGATGCGCTGGATTTTGCCCGCGTGCGGGTTGTTCTTGTTGCTTTCGAGAATGACGGATTCACTGACTTTCCAGTCACGCAGTTTGAAGGCCCCGGAACCGGCGCTGTTTTTCTTCAGCCAGGCGTTACCCAAATCCTCACCGGCCTGATTCGCCAGACAGGCGGATTTCTGCACGATGCTGCCGACGTTGGCGGTCAGGCAATATAAGAGGAAAGATTCGGAAGCCGGTTCAGCGGTTTTGATCACCAGAGTTTCGGCGTCAGTGGCGGTGATCATACTGTCGACGTTGTCTTTGGTATAGCCAAACTGGTTGATGATATACGCCGGGCTCTTGTCTAGTTTGACTACGCGTTGCAGGGAGAACGCGGCATCTTCAGCGGTAACCGGTTTGCCGTCGGCCCATTTGGCTTTCGGATCCAGTTTGAAGGTAAAGGTTTTTTTATCGTCGGAAGCGGTCCATGACAGGGCCAGATCGCCTTCGATTTCATCAGGGGAGGCCAGCTTGGGTTTCACCAGTTGCTGATACATATTGCCGGTAATTTCGCTGCCCACGGACTCGAAGCTTTCATGCGGGTCAAGGCTGGTAATGATGTCGAGTTGGATCGCCATCACCAGAATCGAGGCGGGCGTGGCCGCAAACACGGAATCAAATTTAAGGTATGACAGCACAGGTATTGCAGAAAAACCGGTAACAAATTGACGCCTGGTAACCATAACTACTCCCATCGTGTTGATATATAAAAGTAAAATTAAAAATTACGTTGTCAGACCCTTGACTTAAACTCAGGCAACTGGCTTAAATGAAAAAACGTTGCTTTGCACCTGTCGACGTTTCGTATCGAAAAAACTAATCTGAAGCGTACTGTGTTTGTTCTTCGTTGGTGCAATCGTTCGCAGATGATGCACTTCGTCTGAGCAAATCTCCGTTGTCTTAGTCATGCTTAATCAAAGGTAGACCTTTTTTATGAATAACGTAGCGCACGGAACTGAAGAATTAATGCCAGTATTTGATGGACATAACGATGTTTTGCTACAGCTTTGGAAAGAACATCGTCAAAATCCTGAACGCGCATTCCTTCAGGGACCCGCCAGCGGACAATTAGACCTGCCGCGCTGTCGTGAAGCGGGCTTTGCCGGCGGGCTGTTTGCCGCGTGGGTACCCACTCCAGATATTGATCTAGCAAATAGCGTGCCTGATCGCTCAGTCGACACGCGATTCCTTGCGGAAGGTACTCAAAAACATCCTGATTTTTCTCCGACACCTTCTTTCGATTTTGCACGCGATGTCACATTTGGCATGATGGCGTTTTTGCTCAGAATTGAAGAACAGTCGCAAGGAAAGGTGAAAATTTGCCGCTCGGCGCAGGAAATTCGTCAGTCAATAGATAACCATGCATTAGCTGTGGTTATGCATATTGAAGGAGCTGAAGCGATAGATGAGGATTTATATAATCTGGATGTGCTTTACAGCATGGGGTTGCGTTCGCTGGGGCCAGTCTGGAGCCGTCCGAACCTCTTCGGTCACGGTGTCCCGTTCAAATATCAAACCTCGCCGGATACCGGGCCGGGGCTGACGGAAGCGGGCGTCCGGCTGGTGAAGGCCTGTAATCAGAAACGCATCATGATTGATCTGTCGCACCTCAATGAAAAAGGCTTCTGGGAAATTGCCGGGCTGAGTGATGCGCCGCTGGTCGCCAGCCATTCCAATGCGTTCAGCATCTGCCCGCAGTCACGCAATCTGACCGACAAACAGCTGGCCGCCATCAAAGAGAGCAACGGTTTCGTCGGCCTGAACTTTGCCGTGCCGTTCCTGCGTGAAGACGGTAAAAGAAGCGACGATACCGGCACCGACATTATGGTGCGCCACGTGGATTATCTGGTGGAACATCTGGGCGAAGACAACGTGGGCTTTGGTTCGGATTTTGACGGTGCGTCAATGGCACCGTTCTTGTCGGATGTGCGCGGTTTGCCGGTGCTGGTGAATGCGCTGCGTGAAGCGGGTTACGGGCAGGCGCTGCTGGAGAAGATTTGCTATAAAAACTGGGTTAACGTTCTGGAAAGAACCTGGGGAAAATAACGTACGCAGAGAACCACGCAGAGACGTGAATTGCAGAAAGTAAAAAGGCAGCTATGAAAGGCTGCCTTTTGTATTTTAGCGATAGTCAGACTTATTTGAAGAAGTCTGCGCTCACGGTCAGGTTGCCGCCGCTTTTGTTCTGCCACTGACGGGTAATGTGATAGAACTTGGCGCCTTTCGCCGCAGCACGGTTCGCCACTTCCTGAGAAACGTCGGTGGTGCTGTTGAAGTGACCGGTGAAAGTCGTGGAATCAAACGGAACCATCTGAGCTGCAGTGACGTCGTTCACTTCCTGGATCTTAGCCCCGTTAGTTGCCGTGACAGTGTAACGCTGACCGGTAGAAGACTGCGTTTCGAAGAAACGGCCTACGGAACGGCTTGGGCTGCCGGAAGAGGCCACGCCCGGAATTTCAACTTTCTTCGCTTCTGCACCGCCTGCCGCCAGCGCCGCTTTACCGGCTTCGGAATCAGCAGGAATGGCATCAGGAGACTGAACAACGCGTTTAGGGGCATCTTTCTTATAAATGAACGCAGTGATGTACTGGTTGCCGCCGCTGTTGGCATCAATCTGGCGCACGATGAAGAAGGAGTAAGCCCCTTTCTGTTTCGCGGCCTGAGTAATAGCATCATTAACGTCTGGCTGGCTGCGGAAGAAACCGCTGACAGTCACGGTATCAAAAGGCTCAAGGCCGTAAGCGACGTCTTTCGGAAGCTCTACAACGCCGTTAATCACGCGGTAGTGCGGGTCATTGCTGACTTCAGGCGCATCTTTTTTATAGATATCTGCAACTACGCGCCAGTTACCGCTATTGTTAGTGGTATTGGTATCTTGAATATAAAAATAATCTGCACCCAGCGTATCGGCACGGCGGGAAACGGCGTCAGACGCGTCGCCCAGCGTGTTAAATCGCCCGGTAATAACAATGCGATCAAAAGGCTTGATGGCGGCTGCTTTCTGCGGGCTAATTTCCTGCGCGGCATGTGCTGCGGACAGCGCAGAAATAGAAAACAGGGCCGATGCGATGATCGTTTTTGTCAGCTTCATAAAAAATCCTTTCACCTTGCGCTGTAATGTTGAAACGTGCTGAATTCTTGATGTGTAACAGGTTAGCGGCCGATTATTGCATGTAACAATGCTGAGTGTCTCAGCAATTTATGGCAATAATGCGAGCGGTATCGAGATATCACACCTCTTTTTTTACTGCCCCTAACTTATATAAGTTTGATGAATAAACCAAGTAGTGAAATAAATGTTAATTATTCACTATTTTCTAACTTTTATGCCCGCGCCGGGCGGGGTAAAGTGAGACTTACCTGAGTGATTGATCCGGTATAAATAGGATTCTCAGGTGAAATGAAGGCCTGTTTCTCACGGTTTGCAGCAGGTTTGCGAGCCCTATCAGTTTTTTTATTATTAATTGCCTGACTATCGCTGCGATACGTAGATTATTGATTAGATATTCAGTAGGTTATACCCAGCCTGCAAAAACAGATTTTCGGTCGTTAATATAACCGACAGGCTGGTAATTGAATTGTTATGTCGATGACACAAATCATCAATGAAAAGGGTGAAGGGAATACTATGCGTATTGGTGTACCAAAAGAGCGGTTGACCAATGAAGCCAGGGTTGCAGCCACGCCGAAGACGGTGGAACAGTTGCTCAAACTCGGCTTCACGGTGGCTATCGAACAGGGTGCCGGTAAGTTAGCCAGCTTTGAAGATTCCGCGTATGAAGAAGCGGGGGCCTCGGTCGTCACTGGCGATGATGTATGGCAATCAGATATCGTTTTGAAGGTCAATGCGCCTGAAAACGATGAAATTGACAAATTACAGGCAGGAACCACGCTGGTCAGCTTTATCTGGCCTGCGCAAAATCCTGAACTGATCCAAAAATTGGCCGACCGTCAGGTGACGGCGATGGCAATGGATTCTGTGCCACGTATTTCCCGCGCGCAATCTCTGGATGCCCTGAGCTCGATGGCTAACATCGCCGGTTACCGTGCGATTGTTGAAGCTGCGCATGAATTTGGCCGATTCTTCACCGGGCAAATCACCGCCGCCGGTAAAGTCCCGCCTGCAAAAGTCATGATTATCGGTGCCGGTGTGGCTGGTCTTGCTGCCATCGGTGCAGCAGGCAGCCTCGGTGCCATCGTTCGTGCGTTTGATACCCGCCCTGAAGTTAAGGAGCAGGTACAAAGTATGGGCGCGGAGTTCCTGGAACTGGACTTCGAAGAAGAAGCGGGCAGCGGTGACGGCTACGCGAAAGTGATGTCCGAAGCGTTCATCAAAGCGGAAATGGCGCTGTTTGCGGCTCAGGCGGAAGAAGTGGATATCATCGTGACTACCGCTCTGATCCCAGGACGTCCGGCGCCGAAGCTCATCACCAAAGAAATGGTCGCGTCCATGAAACCGGGCAGCGTGATTGTCGATCTGGCAGCACAAACCGGCGGTAACTGTGAACTGACCGTTGCCGACAAAATCACCACGACCGAAAACGGTGTGAAGATCATCGGTTACACCGATCTGCCAAGCCGTCTGCCAACGCAGTCTTCGCAACTGTACGGCACCAACCTGGTTAACCTGCTGAAACTGCTGTGCAAAGAGAAAAACGGCGAAATCGAAATTGATTTCGAAGATACCGTTGTGCGCGGCGTGACCGTGGTGAAAACCGGCGAAGTCACCTGGCCTGCGCCACCGATTCAGGTTTCTGCCCAGCCACAAGCTGCGAAAGCCGCTGAACCTGTAGTAAAAGCAGAAGCTAAACCGGCTAACCCGTGGACCAAATTCATCATCATGGCCGTCGCCATCGTGCTGTTTGGCTGGCTGGCCAATGTTGCTCCGAAAGAATTCCTGTCCCACTTTACCGTTTTCGCGCTGTCCTGCGTGGTCGGTTATTACGTGGTCTGGAATGTCAGTCATGCGTTGCATACCCCGTTAATGTCGGTCACTAACGCCATTTCAGGGATCATCGTGGTGGGTGCCGTGCTGCAAATCGGTCATGGCGGTTGGGTCAGTTTCCTGTCCTTTATTGCCGTTCTGATTGCCAGTATCAATATTTTCGGCGGATTCACCGTCACTCAGCGCATGCTGAAGATGTTTCGCAAGAACTAAGGGGTAACATATGTCTGGGGGTTTAGTTACAGCAGCATATATTGTTGCCGCTATTCTGTTTATTTGCAGCCTTGCAGGGCTTTCAAAACATGAAACGTCTAAGCAGGGTAACATTTTCGGCGTCACCGGGATGGCCATTGCATTAATCGCGACCATTCTGGGGCCAGACTCCGGTAACGTGGGCTGGATCATCGTCGCGATGGTGATCGGCGGTGCAATCGGTGTTTATCTGGCGCGTAAAGTCGAAATGACCGAAATGCCTGAACTGGTGGCTATCCTGCACAGTTTCGTGGGGCTGGCGGCGGTTCTGGTGGGCTTTAACAGCTATCTGGACCACGGCGCTGTACCGATGGAAGGCGTGATGGAAAACATCCATCTGACCGAAGTATTCCTCGGCATCTTCATCGGTGCGGTGACCTTCACCGGTTCGATTGTGGCGTTTGGCAAACTGCGCGGGATTTTTTCTTCCAAACCGCTCGCACTGCCACATCGTCACAAGCTGAATCTGGCGGCGCTGGTTGTTTCTTTCCTGCTGATGGTGACGTTTGTCCGCACGGAAAGCGTCGGCCTGCAGGTGCTTGCGCTGTTAATCATGACCGTGATTGCGCTGGCGTTCGGCTGGCATCTGGTTTCTTCCATTGGCGGTGCGGATATGCCGGTGGTGGTTTCCATGCTGAACTCTTATTCCGGTTGGGCCGCTGCGGCTGCAGGTTTCATGCTGAGTAATGACCTGCTGATCGTCACCGGTGCGCTGGTGGGTTCCTCCGGTGCGATTCTGTCCTACATCATGTGTAAAGCGATGAACCGTTCGTTCATCAGCGTGATTGCCGGGGGTTTTGGAACTGACGGTTCTTCTACCGGTGATGCGGAAGAAATGGGTGAATACCATGAAGCGTCAGCCGAGGAAGTGGCCGACATGCTGAAAAACGCCAGCTCAGTGATCATCACCCCAGGCTACGGCATGGCGGTGGCACAGGCGCAATATCCTGTTCACGACATCACGGCGAAACTGCGTGCGAAAGGTATCAAAGTACGTTTTGGTATTCACCCGGTTGCCGGGCGTTTGCCGGGCCATATGAACGTGCTGCTGGCAGAAGCAAAAGTCCCGTATGACATCGTGCTGGAAATGGACGAGATCAACGACGACTTTAGCGACACCGACGTGGTGCTGGTGATCGGTGCGAATGACACTGTGAACCCGGCCGCGCAGGAAGATCCGCGCAGCCCGATCGCCGGCATGCCGGTGCTTGAAGTATGGAAAGCGCAGAACGTTATCGTTTTCAAACGTTCGATGAACACCGGTTATGCCGGCGTACAGAACCCGCTGTTCTTTAAAGAAAATACGCAAATGCTGTTTGGCGATGCGAAAGAAAGCGTAGAGAAAATCCTGCGCGCGCTGTAATTTTCCATCGGTAATTCAGTAATGAAAAAGGCCAGTCTGTTGACTGGCCTTTGTTTTATCTCTTGTTCAGACGTTATTCGTCTTCATCTTCTTCGTCATCGTCCGACGTAATAGGGCACTCGAAATCATCGGGTTTGATGGCAAGCAAATCACATTTCAGATGGTCGATCACCTGTTCTGTCGTATTGCCCAGAAACGCCGCAGATAAACCGGTACGCCCGATAGACCCCAACACAACAACACCCGCTTGCAGATGCTCCGCAAGGTCAGGAATGACTTCTTCCGGCAGACCTTTTTCCACGTGCGTGAATTTTTCATCGAGCTGGAATTTCTGGCGTAAAGCTTTCATCGCAATCAGATGCTGACCGCGTATCGCGTCGTTGTAAACGCTTGGATCAAAATCTGGAAGTTCGATAGCGATGTTAATGGGTGTGACCGGATATGCGCCGACCAGATGGACTTCGGTCTGATTCACATGGCTGGCGAGTTCGATAGTCTCTTTCACCAGCTTGATGTTGAGCGGGTCGTGATAAGGCTCTTCGCTGGAAAGGTTAACGGCAACCACCGCTTTACCGCCTTCCGGCCACGGCTGGTCTTTCACCATCCAGACCGGGCAAGGGCATTTGCGCAGCAAATTCCAGTCCGTTGGGGTGAAAATAACGGATTCCAGACGGTCATGCTGATGAGCCATTTTTAGAAGCAAATCATGATTTCCGGAAATCACTTCCTGAATAATCGCTTCAAAAGGTTTGTTGTGCCAGACGACTTTGACATCAATCGGAATGCCAGCATCGACATAATAGTGGCATTGCTCTTTGATCCATTCTTCTCTTTCACTGATCACGCTCTGGCGCATGCTGGTTCGTTCATCAGGCGAAAGCATGGTCGTCATTTCGTATGAAAAGTCATAAATGGACAGGAAGGCTTTAATGCGGCCACCGTTACGTTGCACCAGATAAACGGCACGACGCAGTGCGGGTTGGTCATCCTGATTGGGGTCTATAGCAACCAGTAAATTCTGATACTTAGCCATGGGGACTCCTTAACACCTGTAAGAGAACGGCGGTCAGTGTATTAAGTACAGAGTAAACCAAGATTAAGCAATCGGACAGAGGAGAAATTGAGTCGGATCAACAAATTATTCCTTGAATGATCCGACGACAATCTATTAGAAGAAAATCAAAACGGTCAGGCAGAAACGGGGGCAGACTGTCCGGCTAACTGAGAAAGCATTTCGTGATTCTCAATCGTAATGTATTTGCCTTTAACACTCAGCATTTCTGATTTCTGGAAACGGCCCAGCAGACGGCTGATGGTTTCGACGGTCAGGCCGAGATAGTTACCGATGTCACCACGGGTCATGGTCAGGCGGAATTCGCGCTGAGAGAAGCCACGTTGTGCGAAACGGCGGGAGAGGTTGTAGATAAACGCCGCCAGTCTTTCTTCAGCATTTTTCTTCGACAACAGGAGGATCATGTCCTGGTCGCCTTTGATCTCACCGCTCATCAGGCGCATCATTTGCTGACGCAGATTTGGCATTTTCCCGGAGAGATCATCGAGCGTCTCAAACGGGATTTCACAAACCATGGACGTTTCCAAAGCTTGTGCGAAACTTGGGTGCTGCAAACCACCAATGGCATCAAAACCGACTAAATCGCCTGCCAGATGGAAACCGGTAATCTGTTCGTCACCTTGCTCAGTGATGGTATAGCTTTTAATGGTCCCGGAACGAATGGCGTAAAGGGATTTCAATTCATCACCGGCCTTAAACAATGCCTGACCTTTTTGGATCGGCTTTTTCCTTTCAATGATGTTATCCAGCTGATCGAGTTCATGCTCGTTCAGGGTGAAAGGAATACAAAGCTGGCTGATGCTACAGTCCTGACAATGGATTGCACAGCCACCAGATTGGATACGTCGAATAATACGTTTTTCTGGGATCATGATAGTCACTCTGGCAATATTGATATGGGTCAATTTTAACATCTTTTGCAGCGAGTGATAAGTAGCTGAATGGAGCGAAAAGAGCGAAATGTTAAAAAACCCCGATTTTAAACAGGTTTTTTTTCGGAATAGTTTGATCTGAACTGGGAATTAAGTCGAATTGAGAATCAATGAGATTTAAAAAGGCATCAAATTATCTGTGAAAATTATAATTCTATTTTAATGAATTAGCCGTCTGAATCAATTTATAGCAACCTAAGGATATTCTCTGACGGTGAATTATTCGCGGGCGTGGGGAATCAATTTCTCCCCTTAATTCAACGCGCGAGAATATGGCACAAAATGCCACCTGCCAACGACTTTGATACCCATTCGCTTCGCAACCGCATACAATGCGCAGATTCGTTTAGCTTTCGTTTAATTTTAGGAAAGGTGTAATGCAGTCTGATTCTCTGGGATTCCCATTCGAAACGACCGTGGTTTTTGTTGTCGTGGCCGTCGCCGCGCTGCTGATTGATATCTTCGCGCATCGCAGCCACAAACCGATTGGCCTGAAAAGCGCTTCAATCTGGACACTCTTCTGGATTGCCGTTTCTCTCAGCTTTGCCGGTTTTTTGTATATCCATCATGGCAAAGAAGTCGCCAGCCTGTTCCTGACCGGTTATGCGCTGGAGCAGGTGTTATCCGTGGACAACCTGTTCGTGATTATGGCGATTTTTGCCTGGTTTAAAGTGCCCGATGGTTATCGTCATCGCATTCTTTACTGGGGCGTTATCGGTGCCATCGTTTTCCGCGGGATTTTCGTGGTGATCGGCACCAGCCTCCTGGCGCTGGGGCCGTGGGTTGAAATGGTGTTTGCCGTTGTCATTTTGTGGACGGCGATTCTGATGATGCGTGCTGGCAACGATGATGAAGAGAATGATGATTACTCGGATCACATCGCTAACCGTCTGGTGCGCCGCTTTTTCCCGGTGTTCCCGAAACTGGTGGGGCCGCATTTTCTGGTCAGCAGCGAGCAGGTCGAAGCTGAACTGGCGAAACCGGAAAATCAGGGCTTCAGCTTTACCGTGAAGAAGGGCGTACGCTACGCGACGCCGCTGTTGCTGTGTATTGCCGTTGTGGAAATCTCCGACCTGATGTTTGCTTTTGACAGCGTGCCTGCGGTCATTGCCGTCAGCCGCGAACCGCTGATTGTTTATTCCGCCATGATGTTCGCCGTGCTGGGCTTACGTACGATGTATTTCGTGCTTGAAGCGCTGCGTAAATATCTGGTGCATCTGGAAAAATCTGTGATCTTCCTGCTGTTTTTTGTTGCAGCAAAACTGGCGCTGAACTCTAGTAATCATCTGTGGCATCACGGGATAGAAATCGAGGCGTTAACCAGTCTTTACGTAGTTCTGGGCGTGCTGGCGCTGGGTATTGTGGCCAGCTTACTTTTCCCTGGCAAAAAAGAATCTGCCTAGTTTCTAATCCGTAATTTGCTGGTCAGTCCCATAAAAAAACGCTGCTATCGCAGCGTTTTTCTTTTCTGTTTTCAGGATCCTCAGAGCGTTACACGTCGCCTTCGTTATCTTTTTCCACCGCTTCATGAATGCGATCCAGCATGTCCGGGAACGCCGACTGCACACGGCTCCAGCTCGGGATAAACGGTTTTTCACTCGGCGTATCCACAAACGCCTGACCGGCTTCCATGATCGCGCCGGAGAAAAGTTCTACTGCGGATTCTTCACTGTGGCGGTCAAACGACAAGCCATTCATCCGCGCGTCATTCTCAAAACTGTCAATCATATCCAGCGCATTGCGGTAATACGTGGCTTTGAGAATGCGGAATGACTCGCTGGTGATATTCACGCCGAGAATCGCCATCTTACGGTACAGCGCTTTGGTGATATCAATACTCATGCGCTGCAAACCGTTGGTGGCGTCATCTTCTGACATCGGTTGATGCTTGTGGTCGTAATTATCAGCGATATCCACCTGACAGATACGGCGCGTCGCGGTATTGCGGTGCAGTTCGGACAATACGCCGATTTCCAGACCCCAGTCGCTGGGAATGCGCAAATCATTCAGAACGTGTGTGCGCATGGCGAATTCACCGGAAAGCGGATAGCGGAAGGTACGCAGATATTCCAGAAAATCCGAATGACCATAAACAATTTGCAGCGATTTAAGCAGCGGGAACACGAGCAGACGCCCGACGCGGCCGTTAAATTTCCCGTCCGCCACACGGGCGTAATAGCCTTTGCAGAAATCGTAATGGAAATTCGGGTTTGCCACCGGATACATCAGCCGCGCCAGCATGTCGCGGCTATAGGTGACAATGTCACAATCGTGCAGCCCGACCACCGATGTGCGGCGCGATGCCAGGGTATACCCGGCGCAGAACCACACGTTGCGGCCTTTGCCCGGTTCATTTGGTGACAGATTTTCTTTTTTCAGCTCTTCATCCAGCGCCTTCAGACGCGGGCCGTCATTCCACAAAATACGGTGACGCTGCGGCAGGCGGGAGAAAAACTCGCGGGCAAATAAAAACTGATCGCGATCTGCACGATCTAATCCTATTACGATTTCTTCCAGATAGGGGACTTTTGTCAACTCATCAACAATATGGGTCAGCGCCGGGCCTTCAAGTTCTGAAAACAATGAAGGTAATATTAATCCCATTGAACGGCGGCCTGAAAACACCTGCAAATCGTATTCCAGTTCTTCAACTTTACGGTTAGTCAGGTTATGAAAATTAGTGATTACACCATCCTGATAAAAATCGCTCATACGGTATTCTCCAATTTTAGAATAGATAAAATTATTGGAAGTCTTATCGGTAAAACAAAGAGCAATAAACAATGCAAAACCCGGCATTGAATAAACAATTTTCCCTTTAACGCCTTCCTTTAAGGAAGGGTAATAAAATGATTCAGCCCCTGGCTCCAGCCGTGCGGGCCAAACTCCGTGGTACGAAATACCTGTGAGCCGTTCCCGTCGTTCACCGGCATCTGATGCTCGTGATAGCCTTTAATCACTACGGCGTAATCCACGGTCTCCAGCATCGATAAATCGTTCGGGCCATCGCCCAGCCCGATACTGGCGACTGGCACGCCGCGCCGTTGCCGGTACAGTTGCGACAGCCATTGCACCGCCTGACCTTTTCCGGCGTCGGTGCCCATGACATGCCAGAAGCGGCCGCCGCGCGTGAGCGCCAGACCTTCACGGGACAGGCACTTTTTCAGATGTGCAAAATCCAGATCGTTACCAAACCACACCAGCGGTTCGGACGCTTCGCGCTGCATCGCCAGTTCAGCCTGTGCTTCAGATAAGCCCGTCCAGACTGCGACCTGTTTTGGCGTGACGTCACCAAAGCCGCGAAACTCAAAATCATAGCGCTGGCGCAAATCAACCAGCGCCTGACGGATATCGCTGTAACGGGCACCCATGACGTGAACCGGTTCCTGTTCCTGCGTTTGCCAGCCGGGCGGCAGGTGGATAATCGCCCCGTTTTCTGCAATAAAAGGCTGATGCGTTAAGTGCAGGGCGGTCTGTAATGCCGCGACTTCGGCGGAGGTTTTACTGGTGGTCAGAATTAACGGAACATTCGCGGCAGCCAGTTTATCCAGCCACGGCTGCGCGGGTTTCCAGCTGTAATCGTGATGGTCGAGCAGTGATCCATCCAGGTCTGTGAAAATAATCAAGGGATCATCAAGGTACGGCATCTTTTCTCCTCAATTTGACGGGGTTACAGAAGCGCATTGGTCGGAATGGTTTTCTGCCCCAGCAGCTAAGTATAGATTCAAAAATGACTTTTACCGGTTATCCGGCCATTTCAGAATTCTTTACCGGTGTTCATCAGCCGGGACCCGGCTTTACCCGCAGGGCTTTTGCAGGGATAATTTACTCCGGTCCCACCGCTGAAAAAGAGGTAAGCAATGAGCGATGATGATGATTTATTCAGTCAGGAAATGGCGGGAGTGCAGCCTCTGGCGTCGGATAAACGGGTGGTCTACCTCAGGAACTCAGCCACAGGGAACAAACCGGAAACCGGTGATGCCGCCGAAAAGCGTGACAATCCGCTGACCACCGGTTTTCTGAATATCCTGCCGTGCGACGAGCCCCTGGAATACAAACACGACGGCGTACAGCAGGGCGTGCTCGACAAACTCCGGCAGGGGAAATATCCGCTGGAGGCCAGCCTGAACTTGCTGCGTAAACCGGTCGAGCAGTGTCGTCAGGAGCTTTTTGCTTTCTTCTGTCAGGCGCAGGCGGAGAATCTACGCACCCTGTTAATCATTCATGGCCGTGGCCGGAATGACCAAAGCCACGCCAATATCGTGCGCAGCTACGTCGCAAAATGGCTTAAACAGCTTGATGACGTGCAGGCTTTCAGCGTGGCAATCCAGAAAGACGGCGGTGCGGGCGCCTGTTACGTTGCGCTGAAGAAAACAGCGCAGGCCAAACAGGAAAACTGGGAGCGCCACGCCAAACGCAGCCGCTGACCCGAAACCTTTGACAGAAACTTTGTTGCGTCGTGGTTTAAGCGCGACCCTTTAATGTCCTGATACTTTTTCTGCCCGGCGACGGGCACTCAACTGAGCCATTTTCATGTTTTCAAAACCGGTTTATGTAGGTAGCACACTGTTGCTGTGTGCGGTGAGTCTGCTGTCTGCCTGCGATGGTGGCGCATCTGATGCTAAAGATGCGCTGGTGATTGAAGGAAAAACCATGGGCACGTTTTATCGTGTCAGCCTGGCGGGAGTGGATAAAAACCGGGAAGCCCCGCTGCGTGAACAAATCGAAGCGCAGCTCAAAGAAGATGATCACGAACTGTCGACCTACAAAGAAGACTCGGTTTTATCGCGTTTTAATCAGTATCAGGGCAACGTGCCACAACCGGTAAGCGCGGGGATGGCGGATGCCGTGGTGACGTCAATGCGCATTGGTCAGCTGACCGGCGGCGCAATGGACATTACTGTCGGACCGCTGGTGAATCTGTGGGGATTCGGCCCGGATAAACAGCCGGTGAAAATGCCGACGCCGGAACAGATTGCGGATGCCCGTCAGCGCACGGGTTTACAACATCTGAAAGTGATCCAGCAGAGCGACGGGCAATATCTGCAAAAAGATTTGCAGGGGATGTATGTCGATCTCTCGACCGTTGGCGAAGGTTACGCGACCGATCATCTGGCGCGCCTGATTGAAGGTAACGGTATCAGCAATTATCTGGTGTCGGTGGGCGGTGCAGTGGTTTCACGCGGACACAATCCGAAGGGGAATCCTTGGCAGGTGGCGATTCAGAAACCGACGGACAAAGAGACGGCGGTGCAGGCGATTGTCGATTTACAGGGCATGGGGATCAGCACCTCCGGCAGCTACCGTAATTACTATGAGCTGAACGGCAAACGGTTGTCGCACATTATTGACCCGGCGACCGGTTCGCCGATCACCCATAAGCTGGTTTCTGCGACCGTAATTGCGCCGACTGCGCTGGAAGCGGATGGTTGGGACACCGGCCTGATGGTGCTGGGCACCCATAAAGCGCTGGCGCTGGCGGAGAAAGAACATCTGGCGGTGTATCTCATCACCAAAGAGGGCGACACGTTCAAAACCTACATGTCGCCGCAGTTCAAAGCCTACCTGAAAGATCCGGAGTAACCGTTTCACAGGGTTCCGTGCAGTTTCTCCGTCAGGAAATCGAGAAACACGCGTAACGCCGGAGACTGACCTTTGTGGCTGGCATACAGCGCCGAAATCTCAGACGGCGGTGTTTGCCAGTCCGGCAGAAAATAGTGCAGCCTTCCCGACGCTAAATCCTCTTTGCACGCCATTTCCGGCAGCAGTGCAATGCCCAATCCGTCCACTGCGGCCTGACGCAGCACCAGCAGATTATTGCTGATTATCTTCGGTGTTAATTCTACTTTGCGGGCGCCGTCTTGCGGATGGGACAGTGCCCAATGGCCCGCCGCCCACGGCGTTTTGCGCACCAACGTTGGCAGATAACTCAGTTGATCCGCTGAGGGCACGGACGGCAGCGCCGCGATAAACGCCGGGCTGGCAACCAGCACGTAACGCAGCAGGCCGAGCGCTTTACGGTACAAACCGGAATCATCGAGCGGTTCGCTGTGCGAATGCACGGTGACGTCGAAATTCTCCTCCAGCAAATCCACCGACCGGTTAATGGCCAGAAGCTCCAGTTGTATATCGGGAAAACGGGTCAGGAACTCCGTCATCAGCGGCGCGACCACCATTTCCGCCATCATCACCGGTGTGCACACACGCAGCAGTCCGCGCGGGTTTTGCTGCAAATCGTCGATGACCTGCCGCGCAGCCTGCGCCTGTTGCAGTAATTTCTGGCATTCAACCGCGTAGCATTCACCCACGCTGGTGACTGAGAAGTGGCGAGACGTGCGTTGCAGCAAACGTACGCCGAGGCGGGTTTCCAGCGCGTCAATCCGGCGGCTGAGCAGGGATTTCGACACGCCCAGCGCGCGGCCTGCGGCGGTAAAACCCTGATGTTTCACTACGGCGGCAAACAGCGCCATGTCATTGAGATCTTCCGGCATCGGTGAAGGCTTCCGTCGTTACAATAATGGGACGATGTGTTGCGATATTAGGTATTTTTCATTATTACAACAACGATTACCCTGTGTTTATGCAAGCAAACTTATTGAAACAGGATAACCCGATGAAAATTTTACACCTCGATTCCAGCCCGTTTATCACGGGTTCTGTCTCCCGCGAGCTGTCTGCAATGATCGTCGCCGAACTTTGCGCACGTAATCCCGGCGCAGAAGTTACCTACCGCGATCTGGGCGTCACGCCGCCGCCTCATCTTTCTGCCGCCGCCATGAGCCTGCTGCACAACGCGCAGGACGAAGTGATTACACCGCAACTTCAGGCGGAACTGGACGGGATTTATCAGTCCATCGAAGAGCTGACGGCCTGCGACGTGCTGGTGATTGGCGCGCCGATGTATAACCACGCGGTCCCCAGCAACCTGAAGGCGTGGATCGACCAGGTCTGTCAGAAAGGGAAAACGTTCCGCTATACGCCACAAGGTGTCATCGGGCTGATCCCCGGTAAAACGGCGTTTATCGCCTCAACCCGTGGCGGCGTTTACAGTACGGAGGAAGGCAAGTTGCATGATTTCCAGGAGCCGTATCTGGCCTCTATTCTGGAGCTGATGGGCGTGGTGGATTGCCATATAATTCGTGCGGAAGGCGTGAGCCGTCAGGCAATCGGACGCGAGAAAGGGCTGGCGCAAGGGCGCGAAACGCTGCTTCAGATTTTGAATGCCTGAAGCAGCGCGCCGGGTTTAGTGCTTGGCGGTGCTTACCAGTTCAAACAATACGACGGTTCGTGACGTACAGATGTATTCGCGGCCAAACTCAAAGTTATGCTCGTTCACATCATCGGGCTGGAAAGTATCAAGAATATGACGCCAGCCTTCGCCGTGCGCCACGGACGGGAGCGTGAATACGACATCTTTATGCGAGGCGTTAAACAGCAGCAACACCGTGCTTAATGAACCCTGACGCAGCAAACCGGTCGGCTGTGCGCGGCCATCAAGCAGCATTGCGATGCATTTTGCGTGCGGATCTTTCCACGCGGCATCGGTCATTTCCGGCCCTTGCGGCTGGAACCAGCTGACGTCTTTCACACCGAGTTTTTCATGCACCGCGCCGGTCAGAAAGCGGCCACGGTGCAGGATCGGAAAACGCTTGCGCAGGGCAATCAGCCGGTAAGTGAAGAGCAGTAATGACTGGCCTTTTTCCTCAATATTCCAGTTTACCCACGCGATATCGGTGTCCTGACAATAGGCATTGTTGTTGCCGTTTTGCGATCGCGCGAATTCATCACCGGCCAGCAGCATTGGCGTGCCTTGCGAAAACAGCAGCGTCGCCAGCATATTGCGCATCTGCCGCAGCCGCAGTTCATTAATCGCCGGATCCTCCGCCGGGCCTTCCACGCCGTAGTTTGCTGAAATGTTGTTATCGCTGCCGTCTTTGCCGTTCTCGCCGTTGGCTTCGTTGTGCTTGTTCGCGTAAGACACCCAGTCGTTAAGCGTGAAGCCGTCGTGCGCGGTAATAAAGTTCACCGACGCATAAGGTTTGCGTCCCCGGTGATTAAACAAATCTGCCGAGCCGGAAAGGCGGGTGGCAAACTGCGCGAGCTGGCCTTCGTCGCCGCGCCAGAATTTACGCACCGTGTCGCGGAACCGGTCATTCCACTCCATCCAGCCCGGCGGGAAGCCACCGACCTGATAGCCGCCGGGGCCGCAGTCCCAGGGTTCTGCAATCAGTTTGCACTGGCTGAGCACCGGATCCTGACGGCAGGTATCGAGGAAACCACAGCCTTCGTCGAAACCATAGCTTTCGCGCCCGAGAATGGTCGCGAGGTCAAAGCGGAAACCGTCGACCTGCATTTCGGTCGCCCAGTAACGCAGTGAATCCGTCACCATTTGCAGCACACGCGGATGGCTGAGATTGAGCGTATTGCCGGTCCCCGTGTCATTGATGTAATAACGCTTATTGTCCGGCATCAGGCGGTAATAGCTGGCGTTATCAATGCCTTTGAACGAGAGCGTCGGGCCAAGTTCATTGCCTTCCGCCGTGTGGTTGTAAACCACGTCGAGAATGACCTCAATATTTGCCGCGTGCAGGGTGGCAATCATCTGCTTGAATTCATTAACGGTGTGCGTCGCCATATATTGCGGGTGCGGCGCGAAGAAACTCAGCGTGTTGTAACCCCAGAAATTATGCAGCCCTTTATCCTGCAAATGCCGGTCATCGGTGAACGCATGAATTGGCATCAGCTCAACCGACGTCACGCCGAGCGAACGGAGATATTCCACGATGTGCGGCGTACTCATTCCGGAGAATGTGCCGCGCAGATGCTCCGGCACTGCCGGATGACGCATGGTGTAACCGCGTACGTGAGTTTCATAAATCAGCGTTTTTTCCCACGGAATATGGCGTTTGCGCGAACGCGCCCAGGAAAATGCCGGATCGATGACCCGGCATTTTGGCAGAAATTCCGCGCTGTCGCGGTTATCAATGTGCAGGTCTTTCTTCGCGCTTTGCATGTCATAGGCAAACAGCGCGTCGTCCCATTTCAGTTCGCCGACAATTTGCTTGGCATAAGGGTCGAGCAGTAATTTGGCCGGATTAAACCGGTGGCCGTCATGCGGCGCATAAGGGCCGTGAACGCGGTAAGCATAAAGCAGACCGGGGCGGGCGTCCGGCAGATAGCCATGCCAGACCTCGTCGGTGTATTCAGGCAGTTCAATCACGTCATACTGCTCACCGGCTTCATTAAACAGGCACAGCTCAACTTTTGTGGCGTTGGCAGAAAACAGCGCAAAGTTTACGCCCAGACCGTCCCAGGTTGCGCCGAGCGGGACGGGCAATCCTTCGCGCACGCGGGTGGTGTGTCCGGAATCGAAGCTGCGGACAATTTCGCCGTCGCTGTAAGGATGAATAATGCGGACACCCAAAGCGTCAACGGCGATATCAACCTGTGCATGAGAAGGGACGGTGCGGACTTCGTCCGCCGTAGCTGTGGGTTTACTTGTCTTACCAGATCGGGCCTTTGTCATACTCGACGTCACTCCGTTTCAGGGAAATCTGACAATAAATTACCGAAAGAGGCCTGTCTGCGCATGCACAGGCAATACCAAGGAGTGTAGACCGGACTGGCAAAATTGACCTGAAAACCGCGAAAAGCTGTACAAGCTGAGAGGCTTCGTCAATAGTGAAAATGAAAAGCTAGCCTGCTAGTGATTATAAGAATTCATCCCCGAGGATTTCCTTTATGACCATCGCTTTGCTGAGCCACATCGAACTTGATGCGGGTTACCCTGAACGGTTTGAAGCTGCCGGATATTCCCTGCATTTCGCCACCACGCCGGAACAGCGCGCCAATATTGATCCGGACATCGCACGAACCCTCCGCGCCATTTTAACCATCGGCACCATTGGTGTGAGCGCGGCGGAAATCGCGGCATTGCCCGCGCTGGAAATCATCTGTGCGCAGGGCGTCGGCTTTGAACATATCGACGTGGCGGCGGCAAAACAGCGCGGCATTCTGGTCACACACGGGCCGGGCACCAACAGTTCTTCGGTTGCGGATCATACGCTGGCGCTGATGCTGGCAATCACGCGGCGGATCCCGCAGTTCGATGCTGCGGTGCGCGCCGGAGAATGGAAAAAAACGCGCTGGAACGTAGACGGAATGGCCGGTAAACGGCTGGGGATTATTGGTCTGGGCAACATCGGTGCGCTGATTGCCCGCCGCGCCGCCGGTGGCTTTGATATGGACGTGGGATATCACAACCGCCGTGCGCAGGAAAACAGCCCGTATCAGTATTTCCCAGGCGTCACAGAACTGGCCGCCTGGGCGGATTATCTGGTTGTCGCCACGCCCGGCGGTGCCCATACCACGCGACTGGTGAATGCGCAGGTGCTGCAAGCACTGGGGGAAAACGGTTATCTGATTAACATTTCGCGGGGCAGTGTGGTGGACAGTGACGCGCTGATTGCCAGTCTGCAACGCCGTGAAATCGCCGGTGCCGCGCTGGATGTGGTTGACGGAGAACCGAAAGTCCCGGCAGAAATGCTGACGCTGGATAATCTGGTGCTGACGCCGCATGTGGCCGGACGGTCGCCGGAATCTGTCGAAAATATGATGACGCTGGTGCAGTCAAATCTGGATGCCTTTTTTTCAGGTCAGCCGGTCGTGACGCCGGTGCCTGAATAATCCCCCGGTTTATTGACCCGATAATGAGAGAAAACGCCGCCTGCCGGCGTTTTTTTTATGGGCGCTGAAAATCCGGTGAACAGGCTATAGTCGTAAAAAGCATAAGTAACCGCTTTTTCTTATTTGTCTGGCATAGCTACAGATCGTAACAATAGGGTTTTCAGACAGAACAGAGGCAGACAGCGGTGAATTTTCAACAACTCAAAATTATACGTGAATCCGCGCGATGCAATTACAACCTGACCGAAGTCTCGAACATGTTGTTCACTTCTCAGTCAGGTGTCAGTCGTCATATTCGCGAGCTGGAAGATGAACTGGGCGTTGAGATTTTCATCCGTCGGGGCAAGCGTCTGCTGGGGCTGACAGAACCGGGCAAAGAACTGCTGGCCGTGGCCGAGCGCATTCTCAACGAAGCGCAGAATATCCGCCGTCTGGCTGATGTGTTTTCAAAAGAAGACGCCGGCGTACTGACCATCGCCACCACGCACACGCAGGCGCGTTACAGTCTGCCCAAAGTGATCAAAGCCTTCCGCGCGATTTATCCGGGCGTACGGCTGGAACTTCATCAGGGCTCGCCGCAGGAAGTGCTGGCGATGTTGCTGAGCGGGCAGGCGGACGTGGCCATCGCCAGCGAAAAACTGATGAACGACCCGGCGGTGGCGGCGTTCCCGTATTACCGCTGGCATCATGCGATTGTGGTTCCGCAGGGCCATCCGCTGACGTTGCAGCATCCGGTCACGTTGCAGCATCTCAGCGAACAACCGCTGATCACCTACCGGCAGGGTATCACCGGGCGTTCCCGCCTGGATGAAGCCTTCAGCCGCGCGGCGCTGAGCGCGGATATCGTACTCAGCGCGCAGGATTCTGACGTGATTAAAACCTACGTCGAACTGGGATTAGGCGTGGGGATCCTGGCGGATAAAGCCTTTGAAGCCGCGCGTGATACGGGCCTTCAGCTGATTAACGCCGAACATTTGTTCGAAGGCAACACCGTCTGGCTGGGGCTTAAAAAGGCGCAGTTGCAGAGAAACTACGTCTGGCGGTTTATCGAATTGTGTAATCCGGGGTTATCGGTGAATGAGATCAAGGAGAAGGTGTTTGCGGCAGGGGATGAGCCGGTGATTGACTATCAGATTTGATGGTATGAGGCGTCATACGGGCGCCTGATAATTCAACTCTCAACTCTCAACTCTCAACTCTCAACTTCAAGACCATGGGCTCGCCGCCCAAACTGGCCCAAAGGGCGCGTTAACGCGCGCGCCCTCTGGACACCCGCGCTCTTTAACTGCGCGCTATCGCTCGCTGGCTATGTTTCAGGTACCGCAGAGACAGGCTGGAAATCTTGCCGCTGCGCGGTGCCTTCATTTCGGGATTGCAGCCTCAGGTCTGCAACCTCTCATTCAGCAAGCTTTCTGAATCGCCCGCACGATCTCAAAATCAACGGCAGACTGTTTTTCATCTTTTAAAAAGGTTGACTGGCGTGACCAAAATTCAGCTGAACGGAGCGGCTTCGAGACCATAGGCTCGAAGACCGAGAGAAGGAAGTGCGAAGCACCTGGATTTGCGCCATCCACTAATGCACCAGGACAAGTCCGTCGAGCCTGCGATAGCGCGCAGTGAAAGAGCCCGGGGGGTCTTGGGGGGTGGCGGCGATAGGCC